>JAYRTJ010000036.1:0-31186 GCA_041919675.1 Rhodospirillaceae bacterium
AAACCCATGCCCGCGGTTATACCGTCTTCAGCACGTATGAAAAACCGGAGCAGTGTGAAGTGGTCCTGAATTTCACTTTCATGCACAACGGAACACGCGATAAAGGAGAGTCGCTTTGCGTGTTCAAAGACGTACCGGAAGGGAAGGACGTCAAATTCTGCGAATTCTCGCACGAACGCATGGTTGATCCCATCATGTCAGGGCCATTGTTACCGACGTGCAAGCCGCTCCAATAGGCCGCGACGCGACCCCGAAAACCCAGGACACCGAGACGATGACGACACCGACTGCTTCTGCCTGCGACCACCCCACGCAAACGGCCGCACCGCGATGACCGAACAACTCTGGATTACCGCGGCGTTCTTGATAGTTGAGATTGCGCTGTTCCTGGTCTGCCTGATTCAGGTCCGCAAGCCGATCGATCCGCTAAAGCCGCGTATGCTGCCCTACAATATCATTATGATTTTTCTGACGGTCGCGATCTTCGCAACCACGGCCCATATCATCAGTCTTGTGACGGGCCATCAGCTTGCGCCGCGGCGCGGCAAGGGCATGCGTTAACGCACCGCACGACTGGGCTGGATCGCTTTCGTCGCCGTGGTCCAGCCCATGGCGGTATCGAGAATGGCGTGCAGAATCGCCTGATGCCCGGTCTCGACAAACCCGTACACACCGGAGGCGACGAAAAAATTGATGTCGCCCAGGCGGCGCAGCGCGTTGCCTTCCATGAAACCGCTGAGCGTGATGACGTCGCACTTGGCCTTCGCGGCGGCAAGCGCGGCGTTCACGATGTTCTTTGAGTTGCCCGAGCTCGAGATCGCGATCAGCACGTCGCCCGGGAAAGCCTGCATCTCGATCTGCTTGGCAAAGACCTGGTCGTAGCCGAGATCGTTTCCGAGACAGGTGAGCGAGGAGGCGTCATTGAAAGTGACGGACCGCACGCCGCCGTTCTTGGCAAAATCGATCGCGAGATGTCCCGCGATGCCGGCCGAACCGCCGTTGCCGACGAACATGACCTTGCCGGTACCGCGCGCGATCCGGCGCATGATGTCATGCACCCCGGCGATGCCCGCGTCGACCGAGAGCGCGCCGCCGTGGCGGTCGGTCACGGAGGTCGCTTCGAGCGCTTCGAAGAAGGTTTTTACGTAGTCGGCGAACGAATTGGACATGTGGACTTCAGGGCCTATGCAACCAGATATATAACCTTCACGAAGGTCCATTAACAAGTTATGAGCATGCCGCGTATGCCTCAACATCGTGTGGGATACGGGCCTTTCGTGGCCAGAAAATGCGTCCCATCCGAGAAGTAGCCGGCCATTTGGCAAGGCCGCTTGCGGGGCGTTATAGTTGGACTGTCATAACGTAGTCATTCGGCCATGTACGAAAAAGTAACCCGCGATATCTCCGTTTCGGTGCGGTCGTTCTATCTTGAGGAGCAGTCTTCGCCCGAGGACGATCACTTTGTATGGGCGTACCGGGTGAACATCAAAAATGGCGGGCTGGACACGGTTCAGCTTCTGAACCGCCACTGGAAGATCACGGACAAGAACGGACGCCTTCAGGAAGTGCGCGGCCCCGGCGTTGTCGGAGAACAGCCGGTGTTGAAGCCGGGTGAGGTCTTCGAATACACCAGCGGATGCCCCCTCGAGACCCCGTCCGGCATCATGGCCGGCACTTATCAAATGTCGACGGCGGCCGGCGAGCATTTCGATATCGAAATCCCCGCCTTTTCGCTCGACAGCCCTTATGATACCGCTGCGATAAATTAGGCTATTTGCTATCGCCGCGGGCGCTGCGGCAAAGGATGCGGCCATGACGAATATTCGCAAATCGCGTGCAAGCGACGATTCCACCCCGAGCGGCAAGACCGAGCGCCCTTCGCGCGTGGAAGCCGAAGCGGCCGTGCGCACGCTCATTCGCTGGGCCGGCGACGATCCGGACCGCGAAGGCCTGGAAGACACGCCGAAACGCGTCGTGAAGTCCTACGAGGAATTCTACGAAGGCTACCAGCAGGACCCGGAAGAGATTCTGCGCCGGACCTTCGAGGAAACCGAAGGCTACGACGAGATGGTCGTGCTGAAGGACATCGAATTCCACAGCCACTGCGAGCACCACATGGTGCCCATCACCGGCAAGGCCTATGTGGCCTACCTTCCGGACAAACGCGTCGTTGGGATTTCGAAGCTGGCGCGCGTCGTGGAAGCTTACGCCCGCCGCCTGCAGATTCAGGAAAAGATGACCGCGCAGATCGCCAATGCGATCAACGACGTCCTGAAACCGCGCGGCGTCGCCGTCATCGTCGAAGCCGAGCACCAATGCATGACCAGCCGCGGCGTGAACAAGCAGGGCGTGGCGATGGTCACATCGACGATGCTGGGCGCGTTCCGCGACGATCCCTCGACGCGGCGCGAGTTCCTGGCAATCGTCGGGCGCAGCTAGGCCGATCAGCCGGCGCCGCGCACGAGCGTCTGCTGCACACGCGGCAGCAGTTCGCGGTCCAGATTGTCGAACGCCTTTTTCATCATCTCGGCCCACACCGCCTGCTTCTCGGCATCGGTGGTGCCTTCGGGCACGGTCGTCGAGTTGCTGGTGGTCGCCGAAGCGGTCCCCTGTTGACGGCCGTTGGCGTCGATCAGTTCCACGGCGATATCGACGTTGAGCGCGTACTCCGCCGACTGATCCTTGCGGAACCAGCCCGCGATGCCCTTTTTCACGGGCAGCAGCTTCTCGACGATATCGGCTTCGCGCACGGTGACGCGCAGCGTGTTCTCGCCCGCGCCCGTCAGCGCGAAACGGCTTTTCGCCCACATGTTGATCGCCTGCTCCAGCGGCACGGGCGCACGGTGACCGACGTGCGGATATTCGGCCGGCGGACGCTTGCGCACTTCGACGGCCATCGTATTGGCGTCGAGGGCAATGGGGGTCACGTTCTGAAAAATGTTGATGGTATCCTGCGCAGATGCTGTGAGCGGCGCGCCAAGAGCAACGGCCGCGAAGACCAGAACCGAAACAAAAAGGCGTTTCATGATGTCACCTCGGGAGATTGAGGACGGTTATACGCGGCGAGCTGGGTCAACTCGTTTTCCGAAAACGCATAGTCGGTGCCGCAAAACTCGCACTTCATATGGACCACACCGTCCTGCGCGTACGATTTGACTTCTTCCACCGGAAATGAGGCAAGAATACGTTCGCTCCGCTCGCGCGAGCAACGGCACTTCGCGCGCATCGGTTTGCGGTCCAGGAGACCGACCCCAACCGTTGCATAAAGCCGCATTAAGATTTGCGCCGGAGAAAGATTAAGATCCAGGAGTTCGGAATCCTTCAAGCTGCTGAGCAGGATAACGGCCGTGCGCCAGGCATCCTCGGCCTCGTCCTTATCGACCGGCCGGCCACCGTCCTCGGGCATGCGCTGGATCAGTACCGCGCCCGCCGTCCACGCGCCCCCGTCGCGCGGTGCGCCGACGGCGATCTTGAGGGCCGATTCGATCTGCTCGGACTGGCGGAAATAGTTGTGGATGGAGTCCGCGAGGCTTTCGCCTGAAAGCGCGACGACACCCTGATAACGCTCGGTGTTCGGGCCCTGATCCACGGTGAAGACGAGATGCCCGGACGAGCCCATCAGCTGCGGCGTCGACGCGGGCGCGCGCGGCTTGCCGAGATCGGCGGCCAGTTCATCGGCGTCATACCTGGCGCAGGCGCGAATATCGCCCGCGCTGGTGATGTCGGCGACAATCGTATGGACCGGTCCTTTTCCCTGGACCTGCAGCGTGAAGATGCCGTCGTACTTGAGGCCGCTGGCAAGCGCCACCGCAGCCACGATCGCTTCGGCCAGCAACGCCGAGACTTCGGACGGATCATTATGCCGGTTGACGATTTCCGACACCGCGCCCGTGAGACGCACGAGCCGGCCCCGGAACGCGCCGTTGCCGATGATAAAGGGCTGGCAGACATCTTCGGCGGACTCGTGCCCAGACATGGAGACGCCCGCCGCCGTTACGTGAGACACCACAACAATACGCCCTTTTGTGCGTGAAGCCGGTTTTCGGCTTCATCCCAGACCACCGACTGGGCGCTTTCAAAAACACCCTCGGTCACTTCCTCGCCGCGGTGCGCGGGGAGGCAGTGCATGAAAATAGCATCGGGTTTCGCCGCACTCATCAGGCGCTCGTTCACCTGGAACGGCGCGAGCATCGCATGACGATCGCCGGCTTTGTCGCCCATGGATACCCACGTGTCGGTGACGACACAGTCGGCGCCGCGCACGGCCGCGAACGGATCCGTGGTCACAGTGACACGCGCGCCGCGCGCCTTGGCCCATGAGAGAGCTTCCGCCGACGGCGGCAGGTCCGCCGGACAGGCGAGCCGGAGTTCAAAGTCGAACAGGCTCGCGGCGTGGATAAAACTGGTCGCGACGTTGTTCCCGTCGCCCGACCACGTAACCACCGCATCCTTGATGGGCCCCTTGCGCTCTTCATAGGTCATGATGTCGGCCATGATCTGGCACGGGTGCGATGCATCGGTGAGTCCATTGATGACAGGCACCGTTGCGTGTTGGGCCAGCTCCTGCAGTTTCTCCGGGCCCGAGGTGCGCAGCATAATGGCGTCCACGTAACGCGACAAAACGCGCGCCGTGTCGGCGATGGTTTCGCCGCGGCCGAGCTGCATGCTTTCCGGTGACATCACGATCACTTGGCCGCCCAATTGCTGCATTCCGACCTGGAATGAAACGCGCGTCCGGGTGGAAGGTTTCTCGAACAGCATGGCGAGTGTCTTTCCCGCCAAAGGTTGACCCGAAGCGCCAAGCTTGGCTTGCGCGGCCTTGAGCCGGGCCGCGCTGCTCAGGATGGAACGCAGCGTCTCGGCACCGAGGAGATGGAGATCGAGGAAATGCTTCAGCGAAGTCGACATATGGGCCCTCCGGGCCGGTAACGCTTGCCCTAAGCCGCCGCGAGTTCCGCGGCCGATTTTTCGATGATCGCGACGGCGGCCTTGATCTCGGCGTCGCCAATGATGAGCGGCGGCACCAGACGCACGACATTGTCGCCCGCGGCCACCGTCAAAAGGCCGTTCGCCATGAGGCGCGCGACCATGTCGCCGTTCGGACCTACGCACTTGAGGCCGATCATCAGCCCCTTGCCGCGCACTTCGGCGAACACCTTGGTGTATTTCGCCGCGACCGTCTGCACACCCGACCACAACTTCGCCGCCGCCGCATTCACGCCCTCAAAGAAGCCTGGCGCAAGCATGACGTCGAGCACCGCGTCGGCCGCCGCCATCGCCAGCGGATTGCCGCCAAACGTGGATCCGTGCGAACCCGGCGTCATGAACTGCGCCGCGTGCTCGGTCGCAAGGCAAGCACCCACCGGGAAACCGCCGCCGAGACCCTTGGCGAGCGCCATGACGTCGGGGATCACGCCGGACCACTCGTACGCAAAGAGTTTGCCTGTGCGGCCCATGCCGGTCTGCACTTCGTCGAAGATCAGCAGCAGGCCGAACTCATCGGCCATGGCGCGCAAGCCCCGCAGATAGTCCGGATCGCACGGCAGGATGCCGCCTTCGCCCTGCACGGGTTCGACCACGACCGCCGCCGTTTGCGGCGTCACGGCCGCGCGCGCTTCATTGAGATTACCTAAAGCGACCTGATCGAAGCCTTCCATCTTTGGGGCGAAGCCCTCGAGATGCTTTTCCTGCCCGCCGGCCGAGATCGTCGCCAGCGTCCGGCCATGGAAAGCGCCGCGCGCGGTGATGACGCGGTGTTTTTCCTTCGCGCCTTGCGCCTGGTGATAGCGGCGCGCCACTTTCAAGGCGCACTCCATGGCTTCAGCGCCGGAGTTACAGAAGAAGACCGTATCGGCGAAGGAGTTGGCCACCAGCCGTCCGGCGACTTTCTCCTGCCCCGCGACACGGTACAGGTTCGAGCAGTGCCACAGCCTGTCCGCCTGCTCTTTCAGCCTGGCGACAAGGTGAGGATGCACATGACCCAGGCTGTTCACGGCCACGCCCGCGGCGAAGTCGAGGAATCGGCGGCCGTCGGTGGCGATCAACCACGCGCCTTCGCCACGATCGAACACGATGTCGGTTCTCGCGAATACCGGCATCACAGCGGAAATAGCCATGAGTCGCCCTTTCACCGGCGAAGCCCGGCCGAAACCCCGGCCACGAAAACAAGACGGAAAAAAATGGGGCGGCCCTAAGACCGCCCGCCTCGTCCTTCATACGCTTAACGCGGGGTTTGTCAACGATTGCCCCGCCCTCGTGGCGCCTACGCGCGGCGCCTAGGCTTTCAGCTTATAGCCGCTGCGGATCACGCCGTAGGTGCAGACGGTGGCGACGATGCCGAGCACCGACAGAATGATGACTCCGGGGACGTGATTGCTCGCCGGCTGGCCGAGGAATCCGTAGCGGAAGCCGTCAATATTGTAGAAAAACGGATTGTAATGGGCGATGAACTGCGCCCACGGCGGCAACCGGTCGATGGTGTAGAACGTGCCGGACAGAAATGTCAGAGGCGTGACAACGAAGTTGGTCACCACCGCCATATGGTCGAATTTCTCGGCCCACACCGCCGCGACGATGCCGAGCAGCGACATCAGAAGGCAGCCGGCCACGGCGTGAAACAGGATCAGCCAAATACTGTGCACATGGATGTCGGCGAAGAAGGCCATCACGCCGGCACAAACCGCGCCGACCGCGAGGCCGCGCGTCACGCCGCCGAGAGTCCAGGCCACGGTCAGCTCCAGCGCGCTCAAGGGCGGCATCAGCACGTCGACAATGTTGCCCTGAACCTTGGACACGAGGATCGACGAGGAGGTGTTGGCGAAAGCGTTCTGGATCATGGTCATGATCACCAGGCCCGGAACGAGGAAGTCGCCGAACGGGAAGCCGTGCACCGTGCCGCCGCGTCCGAATGCGAAGACCATGACCAGGAGGAACATGAGGCTGGTGATCACCGGCGCGGCGACGGTCTGGAAGACCACCTTCCAGAAGCGGCGGACTTCCTTGAGGTACAGTTCCCACATGCCCCGCCAATTGACCGCGCCCATGGTCCTCGGGTGAGGCGCCGTGAAGGCGGTGGGGTTCTGTGCCGTCTGATCGCGCATTGCAGTCCTCTTACCTTGAGCGTCATGATGCCCCGGCCATGACGGAACCACAACGCCCCGCACGCAAGGCTGCCCCGCGCAAAATGACGCAGCGGCGGGTGGAGAATATCGCGCGCTTCTATATCGAGCGCTTTGCCACGACCTCGGCGCACCTGTGCCGGGTGCTGTCGCGCCGTGCCGAACGGGCGCGCCGGGCTCACGGCGGCGAGGCCGCCGAGATGAATGGCTGGATCGAGGAGGTCGTGGCGCGGCTGGTGCGCTTGGGTCTGGTCAACGACGCCCGCTACGCGGCCGATCGCGCCGCGTCCTTGCGGCGCCTCGGCCGGGGCCCAGGCCGCATCCGCGCCCTTCTCGCGGCAAAGGGCGTTCCACGGGCCATGATCGAGAAGGCGCTGAAGGAGACGGCTGAAACCGATGAGGGAGAGGACGCCAGCCTCAACGCCGCCCTCGCCTACGCCAAGCGCCGGCGTTTCGGCGGCTACGGTAAAATGCCCGCGGATAAAGACGAGCGCGCGAAAAAGCAAAAGAAAGAACTCGCCGCGCTGGGCCGGGCCGGCTTCAGCTACGCCATCGCGCGCAAGGCTCTGGATGGCGAGGCGGAGTGAGCGTCAGCGGCGCACCGCGAGCGCCCGATCCTCGGCGCGGATCCGCACGCAGAGGATCGCGGCGTTGAGCAGCGAGAAGATCGCCGCCAAGACCCAAGCGCCGAACACCAGCGGCAGCACGGCGATCTCCAGGATCACCACCAGATAATTCGGGTGACGGACAAAACGGTAGGGCCCGCGCCGCACGAGAGGCGCGCCGGGCAAAGTGACGATGCGCGTCGTCCAGAACGGTCCGAGCGACCACAGCACCCAAAACCGCGCCGCTTGAAGACAGGCGAAAACCGCAAGCAGCGGGAGATTGACGGGCGGCGCCATTACCAAGACCCAGGCGGCGAGCGCGGCAAGCCAAATCGCATGGAGCGCGACAATGAGGGGATAGTGAGCGGCGCCGATCTCGGCGGCGCCGCGCGCCAAAAGCGCGGCGGTATTGCGCCGGGCGATCACCAGCTCGGCGAGACGCTGCCCGGCCACGAAGATAAGGATGGCATAGGCGAACCAATCCGGCGCGGCGATGCTCGCCGTCATGGCCTAGCCCAAATCCAGGAGACAGGCGGCGGCGGAAAAGCCGGGACCGAGCGCCGTCATCAGATGCGGGCCTTTGTCGCCCGCCGCGAGCGTGCGTTCGAGCACCGCAAGGACCGTGACCGCGGACATATTCCCCCGTTCGGCAAGGACGGCACGGGCCTGGACGAGGCCGCCAGGCGCGAGCCCATAAGCGCTTTCGAGCGCCTCCAGGACCTTCTCTCCTCCCGGATGAACGATGAGTCCCGCGAGGTCTTCCTGGGCGAGGCCGCAATCGCGCAGGAAGGCGTCCGTCACGGGGCGCAGCTTCGTGCGCACAAGCTGTGGGATGCTGCGCGAGAAGATCACGCCCAAGCCGTCGTCCTCGACCCGCCAGCCCATGATGTCGCGCGTTTCAGGCCATGTGTGCTCGCTCCACGCATGAACGCGCGCGCGTGAAGCAGGTCCTTCGTCCGCGCCGGCCCGCAGGAGGACGGCCGCCGCGCCGTCGCCGAAGATCGCGGTGGCGATGATGTTCTGTTTGCTGTCGTCGCCGGCGCGGAACGTCAGGCCGCACAGTTCAACACACAGGAAGAGAATCCACCGACCGGGCATGGCGCGCGCCATGGCGCTCGCACGCGCGAGACCGATCGCGCCGCCCGCGCAGCCGAGGCCAAAAACCGGCAAGCGCTGCGTCGAAGGCGAAAGACCGAGCGGCCCCTGCAGGAGCGAGTCGAGGCTGGGTGTGGAAATGCCGGTGGAGGACACCGTCACGGTCGCCGCCACGTCCTTTGCCGGAACGCCAGCGGTCACGAGCGCTTTCCTGCCCGCCTCCGTCAGAAGCGCGAGGGCGTGCTCTTCGTACAGTCGCGCCCGCTCGGGCCAACCGTGAGGCGCGCCGTACCACGCGAGGGGAACGCACGAGGAGCGTGTTTGCACGCCCGCGTTTCCGTAGGCCGACGCCATACGCGCCATGAGCTCCGGCGCATGCCCGAAAATCCGCCCCGCCGCGGTCAGCGCTTCGCTTTGCGTAAAGCAATGCGGCGGATAGGCGGTGGCGACGGCGGCGATATGGACAGGGGGCTGACCGGCCCGCGTATTCGCCTGGCTGAGGGAGAGCGGCGCGTTGGAGGCGATCAGCATGCGGATTCAATGCGTCTGGATATCTTTAGTTCCAGGAGGCAGCGCACAGGTCACGGGCGCCGCCGCAGGATCAACGCTCATGTCGCATACAAGCACAAGATCCTTGAGGGCGGGATTCAATCGGTTCACGAGGAAGTTCACAAGCCCTGGAGCGCTTTCCGGCGCACAGAAAGCCCAGCTCAAAAAAGGTCCGTCGTGAGGGATGAAAGCGGCGATCTCCGGCGTCTTAGATAAATGCGCCGACGCCGCGCCGAGGTCCTTCGCAAATCCGACCTTAAGCCACTGCGGGCGCACCCCCAGATGCCAAAGCAAATACAGACCTGAGCGGCCGGTCAGCGGCCCGGGGTCGAACGACAAGAGGCGCGGATAACCGGCGCCGTCCGGCAGCCATGTGACGCCGGAGGCGCGTCCTCGCCCCGGCGCGACGGCGCCGGCAATCCGCTTAAACACGCTGGGTGTTTTGTCCTTCACGCCGGCCGCGCTTCGCCGCGCCGAAGCATGATTTGCGCGAGCCCCGCGTTCACCGCCAGAACGAAGGCGCCCGCGAAAACGATATCGCTGAGGAAATGCGCGCCCTGGATCACGCGCACCAATCCAATCATCGCGCCGCACGCAAGGCCGATCAGCACGCCGGTCAGGCGCCATTCCTTCGGCAGCAGGAAGGCGTAGGCGGTAAGCCAAAAGCCGATCGCGGCATGGCCGGAGGTGAAGGAGCAATTGTGCGCGCATTCCTGCGCGATCCAACCCGGCGGCGTAAAGGCGGCGTGGCCGCCAAAGAACACCGTGTCGTTGGGGCGCGCACGGCCCCAGTGCGACTTGAGGACCGCCTCGACAAGAAGGCCTGGCCCAATCGCCAGGGTCGCGATGAGATAGATCATGCGCGAGGTCGTGATCCCAAGGAACGCCTGACGGAAGACGAGCCCCGCGACCCACAAAAGGAGGTAGAAAATCAGCGTGCCGACGATGATCGTCGGGGCCGCCTCGCGGACAAAAACGAAGAAACGCGCCCGGTCGAGATAGAAGCCCGCGCCGGTTTGGTAGAACAATCCGCTGAAGGCGATGTCCAGGCCGGGCACGAACATCAGGAGGCACAGAGCCCCCATGGCCCAGCGCACCGGGTGTTCGCGCAGATCGCGCGCGAGGAGCTCTTTCATCGTCAGCCGTCCTCGCGGTGAAACAGATAAGCAAGCCCCAGCAAACCCGCGACGGCGGTCGGCGCCCAGGCCGCGAGCACGAGCGGCAATGTCGCCGAAAGACCGAGCGCGTAGGTAAAACGGCTGAAGAAATAGAAAAGGAACCCCGTCGACACCCCCGCGACCCCGCGCGCGGTCCAGCCCGCCAGACGCGCGTTGGAGGTCAGGAAGAACACGGAGGCCACGAGCACCATCGCGCACAGCAGGAACGGCGTCGCGAGCAAGGAATGCCAGTAGAGGCGGTGCGGCAGCGCCGAGAAACCGGAGGCGCGCGAGAATTTAATGAAGGCCGGCAATTCCCAGAACGAAAGCGTTTCCGGCGGCGCGAAACTGTTCTCGACCTGTTGGAACGTGATGGCTGTCGGCAAATCGAGCGTATCGCGGAAGACCGGCGGCCGGCCGGGCACCATGTCCCAGACCTTCTGCAGACGGAACCGCCCGCCGGTGAGCTGTCCGTTCTCTGCGTTGTAGCGGCCCTCCAATTTCTCCGATGCGTCGGTACGGAAGATCGACACATCGTTGAGAAGAAGCGTGCCGCCGTCCTGGCGCACCGTCGCAGCGTGAACGACGATGCCGCGCCTATCGCGTTCCTCGCGCAGCCAGAGGCCGGCTTTGCCGATATTGAGGCTGGCGGCGTTCTTGCGCAGGAGCATTTGGTCCATGCGCTGATAGCTTTCATACATCGTCGCCGCCAAGGGATCGACGGCGGCGAGATTGAGAACCCCAAGCAGCCCGGCGAGGATCAGCGCCGGGGCGAGGAACTGCCAAACCGAGACGCCCGCCGAGCGCATGACGACGAGCTCATGGCTGCGCGAAAGACGGAACAGCGCGAACATCATGGCGATCATCACGGTGAACGGCAGCACGGCTTGGACCGTATGCGGCATCTTCAGGAGCGCCATGCCGAGCACGGTGCCAAACGCCAGATTCTCGTCGCCCACGGCGCGGCGCATCAGTTCGATGGTATCGAACAGAAGGATCAGCCCGGAAATCACCGCAAGCAGGCCAAGAAAGGCGAGGATGAAGTGCCAGCCCAGATAGACCGAAAGAGTTGGTGTGACGCGCGTCACCAAGGAAGCCTTTTGCATTGCCCAGCGCACTGAGCGTAACATCGCGCAGCACCCCGGGGAACCATGGTCAAGCTGACAAAAATCTACACGCGCGGCGGCGACAAGGGCGAGACATCGCTCGGCGACGGCTCGCGGGTCAAGAAACACGACTTGCGCGTGGCCACATACGGCACTGTCGATGAAGCCAACGCGGCCATCGGCGTCGCGCGCCTACATACAAAAGAAGACGCCGAACGCGACGCGATGCTGTCACGGATCCAGAACGATCTGTTCGATCTCGGCGCGGACTTATGTACCCCGAATGCGGCGGACGAAGCGCCCGGCAAGGCGCTGCGGATCGTGCAGGCCCAGGTGGACAGGTTGGAACGCGAGATCGACGCGATGAACGGCCAACTCGCGCCGCTGACGTCTTTCGTGCTGCCGGGCGGCGCGCCGGCCGCGGCGCTTTTGCATGTCGCGCGGACCATCGTGAGGCGGGCCGAACGCGACATCACGGCGCTGTTGGAACATGAAACGATCAACCCCCTGGTGCTCATCTATGCCAACCGGCTGTCGGATCACTTGTTCGTGCTGTCGCGCCATATCAATGCGGGAAGCGCCGGCGACGTCCTATGGGTGCCCGGCGCAAACCGGGCCTAAAAACGCGGGACGGATGTGCGTTTTTCGATGCTGCAACGCAGCATTATTTCGTTTGACACCCCCTATACGACGAACTAGTTGTGTTGCCCTTTCCAAACTGAAAAAACATACAGACCGGCGCCAGGCCGGACACCCGCTGGGCGTCAATTCCGTCCACCACATTCGCGGTTTTCGGGGGAACAGGTTCGGACACAATGAAGATACTCGTCGCAATCAAACGCGTGGTCGATTTCAACGTCAAAGTCCGCGTCAAAGCGGATAAGACCGGGGTCGAACTGGCCAACGTCAAAATGTCGATGAACCCCTTCGATGAAATCGCCGTCGAAGAAGCGGTCCGTCTCAAGGAAGCCGGCAAGGCAACCGAAATCGTGATCGTCTCCATCGGTCCGCAGGCGGCGCAGGAAACCATCCGCACCGCGCTGGCGATGGGCGGCGACCGCGGCATCCTCGTGCAGACCGATGCGGACGTTCAGCCGCTCGCGGTCGCAAAGGTGCTGAAGGCGGTCGTCGACAAGGAAAGCCCGAACCTCGTCGTGCTCGGCAAGCAGGCCATCGACGACGATTCCAATCAGGTCGGCCAGATGCTTGCCGCCCTGCTCGGCTGGCCGCAAGGCACGTTCGCCTCGAAGGTCGCGCTCGAAGGCGACGGCGCCCTCGTGACGCGCGAAGTCGACGGCGGCCTTGAAACCATCAATCTGAAGCTTCCGGCCGTGGTCACCACGGACCTTCGCCTGAATGAGCCGCGCTACGCCTCGCTGCCGAACATCATGAAGGCGAAGAAAAAGACCATCGACACCCTGGCGCCCGACGCGCTCGGCGTCGATGTCGCGCCTCGTCTGACGACATTGAAAGTTGAAGAGCCCGCGAAACGTCAGGGCGGCGTGAAAGTCGCCGACGTCGCGGCCCTTGTCGATAAACTCAAGAATGAAGCGAAGGTGATCGGATGACCTCCCTCGTCCTTGCGGACCACGATAACGCCAGCCTGAAGGCCTCGACCTTGAGCGCGGTCACCGCGGCTCAGCAGATGGGCGGCGACGTTCATATCCTCGTCGCCGGCCAAGGCTGCGGCGCGGTTGCCCAAGCCGCCGCGAAAATCCCGGGCGTGGCAAAGGTGCTCGTCGCCGACGCGGCGCAGTATGCCAACGCACTGGCCGAGCCGCTGGCGGCGCTGATCGTCAGCCTCGCCGGACCGTACAGCCACCTCGTGGCGCCGGCCTCGAGCGTGGGTAAGAACGTCATGCCGCGCGTCGCCGCGCTGCTCGACGTCGCGCAGGTCTCGGACATCTCGGCGGTCGTCTCCGGCGACACCTTTGTGCGTCCGATTTATGCCGGGAATGCCCTCGCCACCGTGCAGTCGAAAGACGCCAAGAAGGTCGTGACCGTGCGCGGTTCGACCTTTGACAAGGCCAAGACCGACGGCGGCTCCGCCGCTGTCGAGAACGCCAGCCCGGCGGCCGACCCCGGCCTCTCGACCTTCGTCAGCCAGGCGCTGTCGAAGTCCGAACGCCCCGAACTCACCAGCGCGCGTATCGTCGTCTCCGGCGGCCGCGGCATGGGCTCGGGCGAGAACTTCAAGATCATTGAAGCGCTGGCGGACAAGCTGGGCGCCGGCGTCGGCGCCTCGCGCGCCGCGGTCGATGCGGGTTTCGTGCCCAACGATTATCAGGTCGGTCAGACCGGCAAGATCGTCGCGCCGGAACTGTACATCGCCGTGGGTATTTCGGGCGCGATCCAGCATCTGGCCGGCATGAAGGACTCCAAGGTGATCGTGGCGATCAACAAGGATCCGGAAGCCCCTATCTTCCAGGTGGCGGACTACGGTCTCGTGGGCGATCTCTTCCAGATCGTGCCGGAACTGACCAAGTCGCTTTAAGCCGCGCACGTCCGCTTCTTCGAGTTTAGGCGTCCTTTTTAGAGTTAGGTGCAGGACGGATACGATGAACCAAGCTGCCGCGAAAACACCCATCGTCATCGCCAAAGTCGGCATCATTGGCGCGGGCCAGATGGGCGCGGGCATCGCGCATGTGTGCGCGCTGTCCGGATTTGACGTCCTGATCTCGGACGTCAATCCCGAGCAGCTGAAGAAGTGCGTTTCGAATATCGAGAAGAACATCGCCCGCCAGGTGAACAAGGGCTTCGTCAGCGAAGCCGACCGGGCGGCGGCGCTCTCGCGCATCAACACGACCGGCGAACTCGCCGCCCTGGGCGAACGCGACGTCGTGATCGAAGCGGCGACCGAGAACGAAGAGATCAAGAAGAAGATCTTCCGCGACCTGTGTCCGTCCATGAAAAAGGACGCGATCCTCTGCTCGAACACCTCGTCGATCTCCATCACCCGGTTGGCCGCCGTCACGGACCGCCCGGATCGCTTCATGGGCCTGCACTTCATGAACCCGGTGCCGGTGATGAAACTGGTGGAACTCATTCGCGGCATCGCGACCGAGGAATCCACGTTCGCCGCGGTGCGCGTGTTCGCCGAGAAGCTCGGCAAACACACCGTTTCGTCGGAAGACTTCCCCGCTTTCATCGTCAATCGCGTCCTGATTCCGATGATCAACGAAGCCATCTACACGCTGTATGAAGGCGTCGGCACCGTGAAGGCCATCGACAGCGCCATGAAACTCGGCGCGAACCACCCGATGGGCCCCCTGGAACTCGCCGACTTCATCGGTCTCGACACCTGCCTCGCGATCATGTCCGTGCTGCACGACGGCCTCGCGGACACCAAATACCGTCCCTGCCCGCTGCTGGCGAAGTATGTCGAAGCCGGCTGGCTCGGCCGCAAGACGGGCAAGGGCTTTTATGACTATAGTGGGCCCGAACCCGTCCCCACCCGGTAGCCTCACCGCCTCCTGTGTCCGCCTCCATCCTCTCTTCCCGGCCCGCGGACCCTCGGACGAACTCATGCGTCGATAAACTCGCATCGGGCGGCTTTCGCCCTTACCTGATCCTGACCGTCCTGTGCGCGCTTCTGTACCTGCCCGGCTTGATGTCCATTCCGCCGACGGACCGCGACGAAGCGCGGTTCATGCAGGCGACCAAGCAGATGATCGAGACGGGCGATTACGTCCACATCCACTTCCAGGATGAGCCGCGCAACAAGAAGCCCGCCGGGATTCACTGGCTGCAAACCGCCGCCGTGAAAATCGCCGGCCAGGATATTTCAACATACTGGCCTTATCGTCTTCCATCGATTTTCG
Organism: Rhodospirillaceae bacterium; assembly: GCA_041919675.1. Taxonomy (GTDB): domain Bacteria; phylum Pseudomonadota; class Alphaproteobacteria; order Rhodospirillales; family Rhodospirillaceae; genus SHVO01. The sequence goes on from JAYRTJ010000036.1 coordinate 15,452, forward strand.
CGGCATGGCTGGCGGTGATGACGTGTTTCGCGTTCGCGAGACGCGTGAGCGATCCGGCCACCGGTTTCATTGCCGGAGGCGTTCTCGCCACCAGCTTCATGGTGGCGATCGAAGCGCATATCGCGAAAACGGACGCCACACTCCTTGCCGCCACGACCGTGGCCATGAGCGCGGCGGCGGTGATGTATGTGCGCCGTGAAGGCACGAGCCTTGCCTTGGCGCTTGCGTTCTGGATCGGCCTCGCGGCCGGCACGCTTGTCAAAGGCCCCGTGTCATTGGTCGTCGTCGTGTTGGCCGTGGCCGCGCTCGCCGTCGCGGATCGCGGCGCGCAGTGGCTGAAGCAGACGCGTCCTTTGATCGGATTGCCACTCCTGCTCGCGCTGACCTTGCCGTGGTTGCTGGCCTCGTCGGGCGGCGGGGGAAGCGAAGGCGGGAATAATTTCATCGTCGAAGCCGTGCGCGGCGATCTGATTCCCAAGCTTGTCGGCGGGCAGGAAAGCCACGGCGCATTCCCGGGCACGCATACGCTTGCAAGCTTGATCACCTTCTGGCCCTGGTCGCTGCTGGCGCCCTTCGCCGTGATTCTCGGCTGGCGCCGCCGCGCTGAACCTACGGTCCGCTTCTGCCTCGCGTGGCTGATCGGCACATGGGTCATGTTCGAGCTGGTGCCGACCAAGCTGCCCCACTACACGCTGCCGACATTTCCGGCGCTTGCCCTGCTGACCGCGATCGCACTGCGTAGCGACGCATTGCAAAACCTGATGACCACGGCGCCGGGGCGCGTCTATCGCGGAGTATGGGCCGTCGTGACACTCGCGCTCGGCGGTGGGATCTTTTTTGCCGCCCGGAAATACGGCGGCGATGTCGCGATGGCGAGCATGACCGCCCTCCTACTCGCGGCGAGCGCGGCTCTTGCTTTCACGACATGGACGAACGCCAGGACAATTGTCTTGGCCGGCACCGGCGCGGCGGCTTTCGCGATGTTCCTGTCGGGCGGCGTGATCCCCAGTCTCAACGACCTCACCGTCAGCACGCGTCTCGCCGCCGCTGTCGCGCCGCACCGCGCGGCTGGGCAAGGCCCCGTCGCCATGGCGGGCTATAGCGAGCCCTCCGCCGTGTTTCTTTTGGGCACCGACACGATCCTGACCAGCACCGCCAGCGTGACGGACTATCTGCTTTCGCACCCGGGCGCGATCGGCGTGATCGAAGCCGAGCATCTCGGCGCCGTGACACGCGCGGTCGCGGGAACGGGCGGCACGCTGCACAAGCTTGCCGATGTCGAAGGTTACAATTATTCGCGCGGCGATCCGGTAGCCTTGCGTGTCGTCACCATCACCGTCCCGGAGGCACAGCCATGATGTCCGATCCGTTACACCGCGCGCTGGCGCTGTGGGGCGTCGCGACCGCGATCACAGCGGCCGCGCTGATGCAGTGGGTCGATATCCCGATCGCGGAGTTCTTCTACGCGCACCGGGGCACGGCGTGGGTCGGCTTCTTCGCCGCCATCACCGATTTCGCGAACGGGCTCATCTGGTATCCGCTGTGCCTGATCGGAATGGCGCTCGCCGCCGTCCGCCACGGCGCGAAGGCAAAACAGCCGAACCCCACGCGCAAGCGCAAGGAACTGCGCGCGTGGCTGTTCATGATCGCGTCCATGGCGAGCTCGGGCATTTTCATCAACGTGCTGAAGTTCGCCTTCGGGCGTCAGCGGCCGAAATTCCTGTTCGACGGCGGCACCAACGATTTTCTGCCCTTCGGCGGCGTCAGCATCGCCGACAGCAGCTTCCCGTCGGGCCACACGCAATCCATCTGGACGGCGATGCTGGCGCTGTCGTTCCTGTTTCCGCCGCTGCGGCCCCTGTTTCTGGCGATCGCGGCGGTGATTGCGATGAGCCGGATCGTGGTCGGCGCCCACTATCTCGCGGACGTGGTCGCGAGCGTCTTCATCGCTTTCGCGGCCGTTTTGTTATGGCGGCGCTGGTTCACGAGAGATGGAACGTCCGTGACCCTGATCGAGCCCCGGTTCGTGAAGTCCTCCTGATCAGGGCTTCTTGATCAGGTCCTGAACCATCTTCTCGACCGCCGGGCTGTCCCACACCACTTCACCCTCGACGCGGCCGATTTCCTGGCCGTTCTTGCCGATGATGATCGAGGTCGGCAGGCCGCGCAGCTTGGCGTCGCGGTAAAAGCCGGTGGCCGCGTCGAGATAGAGCGGCAGCTTCCAGCCCTGTTTCTCGACAAAAGGCGGGGCCACCTTGGCGCCGTTGCGCTCCTGGTTGATCGCGAGCACCTCAAAATCCTTGCCGCCGAGCTTGGCGTTGAGGCGGTCGAGGGCGGGCATTTCCTTCACGCAAGGCGCGCACCAGGTGGCCCAGAAGTTCACGATCAGGACCTTGCCGCCGAAATCCTTGAGGGTCTTGTCGGCATCCTTGGCGTCCTTGAAGACGGTTGCAGGGGCCGGAACCGGCTTCTCGTGCCAGATGAAATCCTTCGGATCGATTTTCTCCGATTCGGCCGCGGCCACGGGCGTCACGGGCTGGAAGCCCGGACGGCTTGCCACCAGCGCCGTGGCGGTGATAATCACCGCCAAACCAAAGGCCGGCAGCGCGAAACCGAAGCGTTTTACACTTTTCATATCGTCTCCCTACATGGGCGGCGCCCGGCTGGCGAGCGGCGGCCTCAGACCTAAGGTTAACATATGACGAGCAAGATGTGGGGAGGGCGATTTGCCGCCGGTCCCTCTGCAATCATGGAGGAAATCAACACCTCCGTTGGATTTGATCAGCGCCTTGCCAAGCAGGACGTGCGCGGCAGCCGCGCTCACTGCTCCATGCTCGTCGCGCAAGGCATCATTTCAAAGGCCGACGGCGAAGCGATCCAGGGCGGTCTGACCCGGATCGAGAAGGACATCGCCTCCGGCGCCTTCGTCTTCAAGCGCAGCCTCGAAGACGTTCACATGAATATCGAGAGCCGCCTTTCGGACCTGATCGGCGAGCCCGCCGGCCGGTTACATACCGCGCGCTCGCGCAACGATCAGGTGGCTACCGACTTCCGCATGTGGGTGCGCGCCGCCATCGACACGGTGGACGACGAGATCAAGAAGCTGCAGAGCGTGCTGATCGACAAGGCCGAAGCCGAAGCCGGCACGATCATGCCGGGCTTCACGCACCTCCAGGCCGCGCAGCCTGTGACTTTTGGCCACCACCTGCTGGCTTACGTTGAAATGTTTGGACGCGATCGCGGGCGCTTCGCCGATGCGCGCAAGCGCCTCAACGAATGTCCGCTCGGCGCCGGCGCCATCGCAGGAACCTCTTTCCCGCTCGACCGTCATATGTCCGCTGCCAGCCTCGATTTCGACCGCCCGATGGCGAACTCCATGGACGCCGTGTCGGACCGCGACTTCGCGATCGAATTCCTGGCCGCCGCCAGCATCCTGTCGACGCACATGTCGCGCTTCGCCGAGGAGATGGTGATCTGGGCGAGCGCGCAGTTCGGCTTCATCAAATTCTCGGACGCTTTCTCGACCGGCAGCTCGATGATGCCGCAGAAACGCAACCCCGACGCCGCCGAGCTGGTGCGCGCGAAGGCCGGCCGCGTGTTCGGCAGCCTATTCACGCTGCTGACGGTGATGAAGGGCCTGCCGCTGACCTATTCGAAGGATATGCAGGAAGACAAGGAAGCCGTCTTCGCCGCCTTCGACACCCTGGAGCTGTGCCTGGCCGCGATGACGGGCATGGTCGTGGATCTGAAGCCCCAGGCCGAGCGCATGAAAGCCGGCGCCGGCGCCGGCTTCACCACCGCGACCGATCTTGCCGACTGGGTGACCCGGCAGCTGAACGTGCCGTTCCGCGAGTCCCACCACGTTACAGGACGGATCGTGAAACTGGCCGAAAGCAAAGCTTGCGATCTCTCCGAGCTCAGTCTCGCCGACATGCAGACCGTGGAGCCGCGCATCACCGCGGATGTTTTCAACGTCTTGACGGCGGAAGCTTCGGCCGCCAGCCGCAACAGCTTCGGCGGGACGGCTCCCGCAAACGTGCGGGCTCAGGTACAGTCGGCGCGTGAACGCTTTTTAGGAAACGCAAAATGATCAAACATTGCGCTTTCGCCCTCGCCCTTCTCCTGGCGCTGGGCGGCCTTTCCGCCTGCGGCAAAAAAGGCCTGCTCGATGTGCCTGAAGGCGCCAGTTATCCGCAGCCGTATCCGCGTCCATAAGATTTAGAGCCATGCACCACTTCACCTACACCGACGGCGTCCTGCACGCCGAAGACGTCCCGCTGCCCCAGATCGCCAAGGACGTGGGCACGCCGTTCTATTGTTATTCACATGCCACGATGACGCGACACTACGCCGTGTTCCGCGACGCCTTCGGCACGATGGACGTGACCGTCTGCTTCGCGATGAAGGCCAACAGCAATCTCGCGGTTGTGCGGACGTTGGCGGAGATCGGCGCGGGCGCGGACGTGGTGTCGGGCGGCGAACTCCAGATCGCGCTAAAAGCCGGAGTGCCGGCGGCCAAGATCGTGTTCTCGGGCGTCGGCAAGACCGACGCCGAAATCCGCCTCGCGCTGGCCACGGGCGTCGGCCAGATGAACGTCGAGTCCGAGGACGAATTGCGCCGCATCAGCGCCGCCGCCGCGCAACTCAACAAGAAGGTGCGCGTGGCCTTGCGCGTCAATCCGGATGTGGCGGCCGGCACGCACGACAAGATCTCGACGGGGCGGAAAGACGACAAGTTCGGCATCGATTGGACTCTCGCGCCGGCGCTGTACCGCAAGGCGCGCGAGCTGCCGGGCATCATCCCAAGCGCGATCGCCGTGCATATCGGCTCGCAGATCACCAACCTCGCGCCGTTCGAGGCCGCGTTCCTGCGCGTGCGCGACCTCGCGCTGATGCTGCGCGGGGAAGGCATTCCCATCGACCACCTCGATCTTGGGGGTGGTCTCGGCGTGCCGTACGACCACAGCGCCGAACCGCCGCCGTCGCCGGCGGACTACGCGGCGATGGTGAAGCGCACGCTGGGCGAGTTGAACTGCAAGCTGACGTTCGAGCCGGGCCGCCTGATCGTCGGCAACGCGGGCGTCATGGTTTCGCGCGTGATCGGGCTGAAGGACGGCACGACCCGCCGCTTCGTGATCCTGGACGCCGCGATGAACGACCTCATCCGCCCGGCCATGTACGGCGCACGTCACGAGATCCTGCCGGTGTCCGAACGCACCATCGCCTCCACCGTGGCCCCGGTCGACGTGGTGGGGCCGGTGTGCGAAACCGCCGACCGGTTCGCGCAGGACTATCAGTTGCCCGCGGTTGAAACCGGCGATCTGGTCGCCTTCATGACCGCCGGGGCCTACGGCGCGGTCATGTCCTCGACCTATAACGCCCGTCCCCTGATCCCCGAGGTTCTGGTGAAGGGCAACAGCTTCGCCGTGGTACGCAAACGCCCCACGTTCGACCAGATGATGGCCCTGGAGCAGCTGCCGCCCTGGCTGCCGTAACGGCAGAAACCGCCCTTTTACCTTGCAGGGGTTTCATTGAACGCCCCCGGTCAAACCCATAGACTGGCCGGATGCAGTCCGATGAGCCTGAGAACCTATCCCTCAACGTACGCGAGGATCTGACCATCCGGCGCCGGCTGGTGCTGGCGTGGCTTGCGCTGGCGTGGGAACGGCTGTGGGCGCGCCTGTGGGTGAGCGCGGCGCTGATCGGCCTCTTCGTCGCCGCCGTCCTCACCGATCTTTTGCCGGCGCTTCCGATCGCCGCGCATATCGCGGTGCTGCTGGCCGCCGCGGCCGGCATCGCTTATCTGGCCGCACGCCACCTCAAAGACTTCGCCTGGCCGACGCGCACCGAGGCGCGCGTGCGCCTCGAGACGCTGTCGCCGGTCAAGCACCGGCCGCTGACGACCGTCGAAGATTCGCTCGCCGCCGGCTCCAACACCATTCAGCAGTTGCTCTGGCGTTTGCACCAGCGCCGCGCGAAGGACGATCTCGACCAGCTGCGGAGCGCGGGTCCCGCGCCCGGCGTCGCGGGCCGCGACCGCTTCGCGGCGCGCGCCGCGGTGGTGCTGGCGCTGGCCGTAGGTTTCGCGAGCGCCTGGGGTCATGTGAACGACCGGCTCCTGCGCGGCTTCCTGCCGTTCCTCGGCGACGACGCCGGCACCGCCGCCGTGAAATTGTGGATCACCCCGCCCGCCTATACCAACCGCTCACCGCTTTACATCGAACTGCCGGCGCCCGCGGGCACCAAGACGCCGGGCACGCTGGACATCCCCGCGGGCAGCAAGGCTCTGGTGATGGTGACCGGCGCCACGCGCGACGCCTCGCTCGTGCTGGACGACGACAGATTCAAGCTCGAGCGCCTCGCCGATCAAAGCCAGCGCGGCGAGATGGCGATCACGGAGACGGACCGGCTCGAGATCAAGAGCGGCGCGCGCACCATCGCCGGCTGGGACGTGAACTGGATCGGCGACAAGCCGCCCACGGTCGGGTTCACCACCACGCCGAACCAGGGCGCGCGGTGGCGCTTCCGCATCGACTATGACGCCAAGGACGACTACGGCGTCGCGAGCTTGAAAGCGGTTCTGCACCGCGTGCCGAGCGGCGAGGCGGCCAAGCCCATCGAGGTCCCGATCCAACTGCCGCCGTTCTCGCCGAAGGACATCCAGCAAAGTTCGCTGAACGATCTCACGGCGCTGCCGTGGGCGGGCATGAAGGTGAGCGTGCAGCTTGTGGCAACGGACGTCGCCGGCCTGACGGGCCAGAGCGACGTCTTTGAAGCCACGCTGCCGGAGCGCGTGTTCACCCATCCGGTGGCGCGCGAACTCGCGCGCGTGCGCAAGGGTCTGTTCGTGAATCCGAAGGAGGCCGTGCCGCCGGCGCTCGAAGCGGTGAACAAGATTCTTGGCGATCCGAAAAGCTTCGGCGCCGACCCACTGGTTCATCTCGCGCTGTCGACGACGCGCTTCCGCTTCACCGAGGAAACGCCTGACCAGGCCGCGCAATCGACACCCGAGCTCCTGTGGAATTCCGCCGTGCGCATCGAGGACGGCAACGTCGCGGTGGCCGAGCAACGCCTGCGCGCCGCCGAGCAGGCGTTGCGCAACGCCATCGAACGCGGCGCCTCGCAGGAGGAAATCGACAAGCTGGTGAGCGAGCTGCAGCAGGCCGTCGAGGAATATCAGCAGGCCGTGAACGAGAATGGCGGCAACCAGAAATCGAGCTTCAGCGCCAAGGAAGACAACGCCCAGCGCTCGGCCGATATCGCCCAGCTCGCCGAACAACTGCGCCAGCTGTCGCAGATGGGCTCGAACGACGACGCGAAAAAAGCGTTCGCCGAGTTGCAGGCCGAACTGGACGACCTGCGCAACAATTCCGCCGGCAACCAGCAGAACAGCCAGCAGGTGCAGGCGGCCGAGCGCATGCTGCAAGACATGCGCGAATTGGCCAAGAAGCAGTCCGAGCTTCTGGACAAGAACTTCAAGCAGGCCCAGCGCGAGCAACAGGGGCAGCAAGGACAACAGGGCCAGCAGCGCCAGAACCCATCGCAGCAGGCCGGCAACCAGGGGCAAAGCCCGCAGCAGGGCAGTCCGCAAGGCCAGCAGCAGCAGGGCCAGCAGCAGCAGGGGCAGAACGGCGAGGCCGCGGCGAAGAGCGCGGCCCAGAGCCAGGAAGATATCCGCCAGCAGCTCGAGAGCCTGATGAAGCAGATGGAGCAGATGACCGGGCAGAGCTCGGAAGGTCTGCAGGACTCCGCGGCCGCCATGCGCCAGGCCGAGGGCGCGCTGCGCGCCGGCGCGTGGAAGCAAGGCGTCGATCAGCAGGGCAAAGCGCTCTCGTCACTTGAAGACGGCATGTCGGAAGCCGCGCGCCAGATGGCCGAAGCGCTGTTCGACGAAGGCCTGGGCGGTCTCGCGCAGCTCGAGATGGGACAGATCCGCTACAAGCAGCAGGGCGGTCAGGGCCGCTCGGGCGGTGACGAAGTGGAAGGCGGCGTGCCGCGTGAACCCGACACCGCCGGCATGGCGCAGCGCGTGCGCGCCATCCTGGAAGAGATCCGCAATCGGGCGAGCGACCGCACGCGTCCCGCCGCCGAGCAGGACTATCTGCGCCGCTTGATGAAGCAGTTCTAATTTACTCTGGAATATCCCAAACGACGGCGTAGCCGCCCTTTGCCTGACTGAGCTGCGGCAGCTTCATGCGAATTTCAAACTCGGCCGACGCGGCCGGATCGAGGATCGCCGCCGGCGCATTCGCGGCTTCAGCTTGAATGACTTCCCGCTTTTCATTGTAGAGTTCGAGGCGCACGCCCGGCACCGTACGCGGGATGTCGCCGATGTTGGCCACGTAACCGCGCACCACGAGCGTTTCGATGCCGCCGATGCGCTGCAGGCGCTTTGACGATTCCGCGATACTGAGACCGTCGCCCGGTTTCGGCGCTTCCACCCCGACTTTATCATAGAGCGCCTGGATCTGCGGCACGAGCTTGGCCAGTTCGGCGCGCGCGAACCACAGCGTGGCGACGATGATGCCCACGAAACCCGCCATCATGATGGCGGTCGTGTAGGCGGGATCGAGCGGTTTTCTGATCTTCACCGGCGTCGCCGGACCGCCGCGGCCACCGCCGGCGCGCGAGGCCACCTGCGCGAAGCCGTCGCCGGCGTCCTCTTCGGCGTCCTCCGCGGCTTCTTCGTCGGCGGACGAGCCGAAATTGGGACGATCAGCATCGGGATCGACGAGTTCTTCTTCCTCATCCGCGCCGGGCGCGGCCGCCTCCGCGGCGGCGCTCTTGGCGCCCGGCCCGCCGGATGCGCCAGGGTCCTTTTTCTTGGCGGGGTCCGTCTTGAGTTCCCCCGCGGCCTTGGGGCCGCCGGCAGCGCCGGCCACGAGTTCCGCCTCAGCCTTTTTGCCGCCGGGCCCCGCACCGGGACCACCGCTCGCGCCGGCCTCGCCGGGCGCTCTGGCGTCTTCGCCCGCGGCCGCGGCGGTGGCCGCAGCGGCCTGAGGCCCGGCGCCGGGACCTCCGCTCGCGCCTGCGTCCATCATCGATTGGCCGGGCTGTGCGCCGGCCGCGGCGGCGGGGGCGGCGGCGACACCCGGGCCGCCGGACGCACCGGCGTGATCGAGCATCGACTGCCCCGGCGCGCCCGGGGCGACCTGGGAGCCATCGAGGAGAGAGTGCGCGCCCTGGCCGGGCGCGATAATTTCGTTGGAGAGTTGCGAGACCGCCGCGGCGCCGGGTCCCGCGGGCAAGCCCCGGTCCATCATCGATTGACCGGGAGCGCCGGGCGCGCCTTGCGCGCCGGGTTTCATCCAGGAGACCGCCGCTTCGCCGGGCGCCCCTTGTGCCGCCTGCCCGCGCATGGACTGTCCGGGCAGCGGTGGGGCGCCGGGCGCGGCGTGGGTGCCGGCCATACCCAGCGGCGCGACCTGCGGCATCTGCTGGTGAGCGCCGGGCTGTTGCATCCATGAGACCGCAGCCTGACCGGGCGCGGCCGCCGCGCCGGCCTGACCGCGCATGGACTGGCCGGGCAGCGCGGCAGCCTGGGCCTGCGCCGGAGAATTGGGAGCGCCGAGTGCGGCGGCCATGACATTGGCGCCAGGCCCACCCATGGCGCCCATGGCGCCTTGAGGCATGCCGGGCATCGCCCCGGGGGGGAGTTGTCCAGGACCGCCGGCGGCGCCCATGGGGCCACCTTGCATTCCAGGGGGCATCCCAGGGGGCATACCCGGTATGGGGGCAGGGACAGCGCCGGGCGTCCCGGGCGGCACGATCTGGCCTTGAGGGTTCATCCAAGAAACAGCGGCTTGGCCCGGCGCGGGCGCCGACCCGGCCTGGCCGCGCATCGATTGACCCGGCAAGGGCGCCGCGCCGGGACCGGCGTGAGCGCCGGCCATGCTGATGGGGGCTCCCGCAGGCATCTGTTGTTGACCGCCGGGCTGCTGCATCCACGAAACGGCGCCCTGACCGGGCGCGTTCGGAGACGGCTGCCCACCGCGCGGAGCCGGGCCGGCCAGGACCGCGGCGGCCTGGGGCTGAGCGCCGGGCGCGCCTTGCGCCCCGGGCTGCTGCTGTTGCGGAGCGCCCGCCGCACGGGCCGTGCCGGCAAACCACGACTGCGCCGTGGTCGGCGGCGCGCCGGGGTTCGGGCGCTGCTGGAACTGATTGCGCCGCGACATCATCGACACCGCGCCCGCGGGAACAGGCGGCGAGCCCGGCGTCTGCGCGTTGGGATGAGGCTGCTGCTGACGCAGCGGCGCGGCCTGCACGTTGCGGCCGGACTCGCGCGGCGCGCCAAGCGCGCCGGCTTGCACGCCGCCGCGCTGACCTTCCACGGCGCCGAGCGCATTGGCGAGAAGATTGCGGGCGTTCTGCGCGGCGGCGGCCTGCGCCTGGGGAATGCGTTGAATGCCGCCTTGCGCCGCGCGCTGCTGTTGCGCGCGCTGCTGCGCCTGCTGCTGTTGGGGCCGCACAGCCTGGGCGCCGGCTTGCGCGCTCGCGGCCTGTCCGTTCGCAGCCTGGGCCGCATAGTCCTCACCCATCACCGAGGCAAGGTCGAGCGATTCCACCTGCGCCGCCTGATACCAGGAATGCTGACAGGTGGCGCACTTCAGCGCGCGGCCCTTCTTGCCAAGAAGCTCACTGGGCAGCTCAAAATGGGAGGCGCAGCTCGGACAGGTAATCCGCATTCGTTAACCGCTCGTACGAACGTCAATCTTCTATAGTACCAACGGTCGTGTTAATGGGAACTAAACGCCTCTCCAAGAGGGTTACCGAAACGTAAATTCTGGTATCGGGTCACTCCGGATGGCGCTTGTCCGCAAAAAGGCCGATTTCGTCGGCGACACAGTTCAACTAGAGGCTGTCGGATTGCGCTATGCAGACGGGCCGGACATCTTCTCCGACGTCTCGTTCTCGATCCCGCAAAGCTCCTTCCATTTCCTGACCGGGCCGTCCGGTGCGGGGAAAACCTCCCTGCTCAGCCTCATGTACATCGCCAAGCGGCCCAGCCGCGGCAAGCTCATGCTGTTCGGCGATGACGTCACGGACGCCAAGCGCAACCGGCTGCCGGCCATCCGCCGCCGTTTGGGCGTCGTGTTCCAGGACTTCCGCCTGCTCGAACATATGACCGCCTTCGACAACGTGGCGCTGCCCTTGCGGATCGCGAAAGTCAGCGAGGCCGTGGTGGAGCGCAACGTCTCGGAACTTCTGAAATGGGTCGGCCTCGAGGAGCAGATGCAGGCGCGCCCTTCCGTTCTGTCCGGCGGGCAGCAGCAGCGCATCGCCATCGCGCGCGCCGTGGTGCACCGCCCGAAGCTGATCCTGGCCGACGAACCCACCGGCAACGTGGATGACGCCATCGCCGTGCGCCTGATGCAGTTGTTCGTCGAACTGCACAAGTTGGGTTCGAGCGTCATCATCGCCACCCACAACGAACATCTGGTCGCGCGCTTTCCGTTCCCCCGCCTTCATCTGAACGAAGGAAAGGTGACGGCGCTGCCGCCGATGCACGCCTCCGAGATCGGCGCGGCGGCCTCATGATCGCGCTGCGCTCGGAATTGCCGTTGAAAGGCGACGCCTCGGGCCGCTTCGTGGTGTGGCTGGTGATGGTGCTGGTGTTCATGGCGTCCATCGCGGTGACGACCAACGCCTATATCGGCGCGCTGCTGGGTCACTGGGGCCAAAGCGTGACCGGTACGCTCACCATCCAGATCCCGGTGATGCTGGACGCGAAAGATCCCACTTCGACGGCGGCCACGGAAAAGGTACTCGACGTCCTGCACCGCCATCCCGCTGTCGAAAGCGCGGCCGCAGTGCCGCGCGAGAAGGTCACAGAGCTGTTGAAGCCCTGGTTCGGGCCGGGCGAAGCCGTCGCCGATCTGCCGCTGCCCGTGCTGATCGATGTGCGTATGTCCACCAGCGAACCGTCGGCGATTTCGGCAGTTTCAAATTCGGTGCAAACCGCCGCGCCCGGCGCCGTGATCGATGACCACCGCGCGTGGCTGAACCGCGTCATCGGACTTGCCGAGGGCCTGGGCGCCATTGCGCTGACGATGATGGCGCTTGTCACGGGCGCGCTCGCCCTCACCATCGTCTTTGCAACCCGCGCGAGCCTCGCGGAATTCGCGCAAGTCATCGACGTGTTGCATGTTGTCGGCGCGAAGGACGGCTACATCGCCGGACAGTTCGCACGCCGCGCGCTTTTGCAAAGCCTGATGGGCGGGCTCGCGGGTCTCGTGATCTATGCGCCGACGCTGGGCTTCATCGCCTGGCTGGCGAGCCGGATCGAAGACGGCATCCTTCCCGACGTGCGTTTTCCGGCAAGCCTGTGGATCACCCTCGCCGTCCTGCCTATCGCGGCGGGCGCGATTGCGACGATCACCGCGAATATGACAGTCAGACGCGCCTTAAGCGCTAAAGTCTGATCTCTGTTTTGACTGGCGAGATGGTGTAGCATCGCGCCATGCACGGCGTTTTGTGGAAATTTCTGGCCGCGGCGGCGGGCCTCGTCCTCATGGTATGGACGGCGGGCTTCCTGTGGTTCGCCTCGACCATCCCGTCGGACGTCGCGGACACCTCGACCCACACCGACGCCATTGTGGCCCTGACCGGCGGCGCCGAGCGTATCGAGACCGGCGTGAAGCTTTTGTCCGATGGGCTCGCGGAGCGCCTGTTCGTTTCGGGCGCGGGCGAGCAGGTGCGCACGGCCGATATTTTGGGGCGCTCGACGCCGATCAGCCCGGAACTCGCCGCCAACATCACGATCGGAAAAGCGGCGGTGGATACCCCCGGCAACGCGATTGAGACCGCCGAATGGGTGCGCAGCCGGAACATGCGCTCGATCCGCCTTGTCACGGCCGCCTATCACATGCGCCGGAGCCTTTTGGAATTCCACGACGCGATGCCGGAGGTCGAGATCGTGCCGCATGCGGTGTTTCCCACCGCCGTCAAACGCGACTGGTGGCGCTGGCCGGGCACGGCCAGCCTGATCGCGCGCGAATACACGAAATTCCTTCTGACCTGGGCGCGCCAGAGCCTCGAGACCGACGCTTTTCCCCGCCTTGCCCAAACCGACGCCTCGGCCTAAACCAGCGCCGTCATGGGTTTCGTTCTTCTCAGATCTTGGATTTACCTGTTCGCGTTCCTGACGTGGACCGTCGGACTCGCGCTCACGTGCATCCCGTTGCTCATTTGGCGGCGCACGACGGTGGGCGCGATCCGCGTATGGGTGCATGGGGTACGGACTCTGGCCCGGGTCATCTGCGGCGTGACCTTCCGCAGCGAGGGCCGCGAGAACCTTCCCAAGGGCGCTTGCATCGTCGCCGCGCAGCATCAGTCTTCGTTCGAGACCTACGAGATGTTCCTGGAACTCGAAAACCCGGTGTTCGTGCTGAAGCGCGAACTGATCTACATCCCGGTGGTTGGCTGGTACATGCAGCGCGCCGGTCTTGTGCACATCGATCGCGGCGCGGGCGCCACCGCCATGCGCAAGATGTTCCGCGAGGCGCACGAAGCCCTCGCCGCCGGAAACCAGGTGGTGATCTTCCCCGAGGGCACGCGCGTAAAGCCCGGCACGAGCGTTCCGTACAAACCCGGCGTCGCGGCGCTTTATGCGCATTGCGACGCCCCCGTGATCCCGATGTCCCTGAACACCGGCACCATCTGGGGCAAGACCCGCATCCTGAAACGCCCCGGCGAAATCGTTTTCCGCTATCGGCCGGCGCTGCCTAAAGGCTTGTCGCGCGACGAAATGCTGGCGGAACTGCGCGTGCGTCTTGAGGCCGCCGACGCGGAACTCTCCCTGTAGGCGGAACACCCGCGGCCCTTCCGGCATTATGGCCGGGTATTTTGGTCACGGAGATTCTTGTCATGTTTAGGCGCAGAAAACGCGGTCTGCTCTCTAAGGTCGTGCCGCTCCTCGCCATCGCGGGCATCGCCCAGTCGCTGATGCGGCGCCGCGGCCGGCGCGCAGGCACGTTCAGCAAATTGATTGGAACGGCGAGCCTGGCGGCAATTGCGATGCAAAAGGCGGCAAGCCCGAAACCGCGCCGCTGGTCCTAGTTCTTCAGCCGGTAACCGGTCTTGAAGATCCAACTGACCGCGGCGAGGCCGCCCAAGAAGAAGATGGCCGTCATCAGCATGCTGACTTCCACGCCCACGTCCGACGTTCCGTAGAAGCACCAGCGGAACGCGCTGATGATGTACACGATCGGGTTGAACAGCGTGATGGTGCGCCAGGCGCCGGGCAGCATGTCGATGGAGTAGAACGCCCCGCCGAGGAACGTCAGCGGCGTAACCACGAGCATCGGAATGAAGCTGAGCTGCTCGAACGATTTCGCCCAGATGCCGGTGATGAAGCCGAGCAGGGCGAAGGTCGCCGAGGTCAGCACCAGGAAGCCGATCATCGCGATGGGGTGGCGGATCTGGAGATCGACGAAGAAGGTCGATGTCGCGAGGATGATCAATCCGAGGATCACCGATTTGGTGGCGGCGGCGCCGACATAGCCGAGCACCGTTTCCACGGGCGAGATCGGCGCGGACAAAAGCTCGTAGATCGTGCCGGTGAATTTCGGAAAATAGATGCCGAAGGAGCCATTCGACATGCTCTCGGCGAGGATCGTGAGCATGATCATGCCGGGCACGATAAAGGCGCCGTAGGGCACGCCGCCGACTTCCGACATGCGCCCGCCGATCGCCGAGCCGAACACCACGAAATAAAGCGAGGTGGTGAGCACGGGCGTAAGAATGCTTTGCCCCGCCGTACGCAGGAAGCGCGCCATCTCGAAGCGGAAGATCGCCCAGACGCCGTAACGGTTAAAGCCGAGGATCTGCTGTTCGCTGCTCATTTGCGCTCGCTCACCAGGCTGACGAAAATGTCCTCAAGCGAGCTCTGGTGCGTGTTGAGGTCCTTGAACGCGACGCCGATGTCGGTCATGCGGCGGAGGAGCGACGGAATGCCCGTGCGCTCGGCCTTGCCGTCGTAAGTGTATTCCAAGACCGAGCCGTCGCCCTTCAGTTCAAGATTCCAATCCGCGAGCTCGGGCGGCACGGCGTTCAGCGGCTCTTGAAGCTGCAAGGTGAGCTGCTTCTTGCCGAGCTTCTGCATGAGCGCGGTCTTCTGCTCGACCAGGATCAGCTCGCCCTTGCTGATGACCCCCACACGGTCCGCCATCTCCTCGGCTTCTTCGATGTAGTGCGTGGTGAGGATGATGGTGACGCCCTCGTCGCGCAACTGACGCACGAGGTTCCACATGTCCTTGCGCAGCTCGACGTCGACGCCGGCGGTCGGTTCGTCGAGAAACAGGATCTTCGGCTCGTGCGCCAATGCTTTTGCGATCATCACCCGGCGCTTCATGCCGCCCGAAAGGGTCATGATCTTATCGTTGCGCTTTTCCCAGAGGGTCAGCGAACGCAGAACTTTTTCGATAAGCGCCGGATCGACCGGGCGTCCGAACAGGCCGCGCGACAGGCGCACGCTCGTCGTCACCGTTTCAAAGGCGTCGGTCGCCAATTCCTGCGGCACCAGCGCGATCTTGAAGCGCGCCTGGCGGTAGTCTTTTTGAATGTCGTGGCCGTCGGCGACGATTTTGCCGGTGCTCGGCGTCACGATTCCGCAGACGATATTGATGAGCGTGGACTTGCCCGCGCCGTTGGGCCCGAGAAGGGCGAAGATTTCGCCTCTGTTAATCTCAAGATCGACGCGCTTGAGGGCTTGAAGACCGGATGAATAGGTCTTGC
>JAYRTJ010000037.1:0-30974 GCA_041919675.1 Rhodospirillaceae bacterium
GCCGACGCGATGATCGTGTATCTGCGCGCCCAGGCCGCCGCCGGCGCCCAGGCGCTGATGCTGTTCGAATCCTGGGGCGGCCTGCTCGGCCCGCACGATTTCCGCAATGTCGCGCTGCCGCCGGTGAAGCGCATTTTCGAAGGGCTGAAGGACCTCGATGTGCCGCTCATCTACTTCGCCAACAACTGCGGGACTATGCTGGATATTATCTCCGAACTCCCGGTGCATGTGGTTGGTCTCGATTGGCGTGTGCCGCTCAGCGGCGCTCGCAAGCTCCTGCCGGGCAAGGCGATTCAGGGCAACCTCGATCCCGCCGTGCTGTTCGCGCCCAAGGCGGCGCTCGAAAAGCGCATCGACGAGATCCTCGCCGACGCCGGCCCCGCGCCGGGCCACATCTTCAATCTCGGCCATGGCATTTGGCCGGAAGTCGACCCCGATGCCGTGAAACGCCTCGTCGACTATGTACACGAACGGACCTCAAAATGAGCTCTCAAGTCTCGGACGAATTCATCGCGGACGCCGTGGCGTTCTACAAGAATTTGCAGGACCGCATCTGTGCGTCCTTCGAAAGCTTCGAAGACGGCGTGAAATTCGAGCAAACGGAGTGGGAGCGCGGCCCCGATCACCGCCTCAAGGGCGGCGGGCGCATGCGCGTTCTTCGCGGCCAGGTGTTCGAGAAAGCCGGCGTCAACGTCAGCCACGTCTGGGGCCAGCTGTCCGACCAGGGCATGACTCAGTTGCCGGGCGCGCAGGAGTCGGGTGGCCGGTTCACCGCCAGCGGGATTTCACTCGTCACCCATATGCTCAATCCCTTCGTGCCGACCGTGCATATGAATTTGCGTTTCATGCACACCAGCAAAATTTGGCTGGGCGGCGGCGCCGACCTCACGCCGACGATCCCCTTCGACGAAGACACCAAGGACTTTCACGCGGCCATGAAGGACGCCTGTGACCGTTACCGCCCCGGCGCCTATGACGAATACAAGGCCTGGTGCGACAAGTACTTCTATCTGCCGCACCGGAAGGAGCCGCGCGGCGTGGGGGGCATCTTCTTCGACGATCTCAACAGCGGCGACATCCGCAAGGATTTCACCTTCCAACGGGACGTCGGCGAGGCGTTCCTAAATGTGATCCCGAAGATCGTCGCCCGCCGCAAAGACACGGCCTTCACCGACGCCGACAAGGAAAAGCAGCTCATCAAGCGCGGCCGCTACGTCGAATTCAATCTGGTCTACGACCGCGGCACTAAATTCGGTTTCGCCACCGACGCCAACCCCGACGCCTACCTCATGAGCATGCCGCCCACGGCAAGGTGGCCGTAAAAAAACAAAAACCCCTCCCCCTTGTGGGGAGGGGTTTAAAACTGAGGGACTCCCTATGCTCTTTTTCTGGATCAAGGCGCTGCACATCATTGCCGTCATCGCGTGGATGGCGGGGCTGCTTTATCTGCCGCGTCTGTTCGTGAACCATGTCGGCCTCACGCCCGGCTCGGAAGCCTCCGAGATGCTGAAAGGCATGGAAGGCCGGCTCCTGCGCATCATCATGCGCCCTTCCGCCGCCGCCGCGTTGCTGTTCGGCATCGTCCTGCTGTTGCTCCCCGAAAGCCCGGTCGATTGGCATCAGGGCTGGATCTACGTGAAGCTCGGCTTCGTGGCGCTCCTTGGTTTCATGCACGGCCACATGGAGCGTTGGACGAAAGAATTCGCGCGCGACGCCAACAGCCGCACGGCCAAGTTCTACCGCATGGTCAACGAACTTCCCGCCGTCGCCATGATCGTCATCGTGATCATGGTCGTCTTGAAGCCGTTCTAATTCGCCGAGCGGGGCTGGCTGTCTTTCACGATCGGCAAGTTCCGGATGCGCCGGCCCGTCGCCTTGTACATGGCGTTGAGCAGGGCCGGGGTCACCGGCGGCGCGCCGGGTTCGCCGACGCCGCCCCAGAAGTCGTAGGACGGCACCAGCACCACTTCCACCGCCGGCATCTCGGCCATCTTCACCATCGGATAGTCGTGGTAGTTGCCTTGCTCCACGCCGCCGTTCTTGATCGTGATCTCGCCGTATAAAGCGGCAGACAGCGCCCAGGCGACCGCGCCTTCGGTCTGCGCCTTCACCGTGTCCGGGTTCACCACATGGCCGCAGTCGATGGCGGTCACCACGCGGTGCACCTTCGGGTGACCATCGGCGCGCACCGAGGCTTCGACCACCGACGCCACATAGCTTCCATAACCGTCCACCTGCGCGATGCCCTGGAACACCCCGGCGGGAAGAGTGCGGCCCCAACCCGCCGCCTTCGCGGCGGCGTCGAGGCATGCAAGCTGCTTCGGCGCCTTGGCCAGAAGCTTGCGGCGGAACTGATAGGGGTCCATGCCGGCGGCTTCGGCCATCTCGTCCACGAAGCATTCGCGGAAATAGCCGTTCTGCGAATGGTTCACCGAGCGCCAGTAGCCGACAGGCACATGCGTGTTGCGCATGCCGAAATCCACGCGGCGGTTCGGCACGTCGTAGGGATTGTCCGTGAAGCACACCAGGAACCCGAGGTCGGTGCCTTTCTTGAGCGCTTCCGGGTTCACGGTGGACATGATCGATTGACCGGCGATGCGCGTATCCCAGGCGACCGGGTTGTTCTGCGCGTCGAACGCCGCCTTGAACTTCGCCGACGAGATCGGACGGTAATAATCGTGGCGGATGTCTTCCTCGCGCGACCAGATCACCTGGACCGGCTTGCCGAGGCGCTTCGAAAGTTCGACGGCTTCCGGCACATATTCCAGCTGACCGCCGCGGCGGCCGAACCCGCCGCCGGCCATCACCGGATGCACCTTCACCTTGCCGATGTCCACGCCGGCGGCCTTGGCGGCGAGGTTCAGTGTCGCTTCGATGTTCTGCGTCGGCGCCCAGATTTCAACGAGGTCCGCCGTCACGCGTGCGGTGGCGTTCTGCGGCTCCATCGGCACATGGGAGAGGAACGGGGCGTGATATTCCGCCTCGATCACCTTCGCGCCTTTGGCAATGGCGGCGGCGACATCGCCTTCGCTTGCGCCTTCCAACGGATCCGTCGCGGTCAGTCCGCTTTTGACGAACGCCAGCACATCGGCGTGGTTCACATTGCCATTGGGCCCGCGATCCCATTCGATCGGCAGCACGGTCAAAGCGCGCGAGGCTTCGAAATAGCTGTCGGCCACTACGGCCACGGCGGTGTCGAACAAGGGCACAACGGCGCGCACGCCGGGCATCTTCGCGATGGCCTTTTCGTCATAGCTCTTCAGTTTTCCCCCAAAGGCGGGGCTATGTTCGATGGCCGCGAACAGCATGTCCGGCAGGCGCACGTCGATGGCGAACACCGGCTTGCCCATGACTTTGTCCGGGATTTCCACGCGGTTCTTTGGCGTGCCCAAGATGGTCCAGTCCGTGTGCGGCTTCAGCGCCACGTCCTTCGGCGCGGGCATGCGCGACGCGGCGCTCGCGACCTTGCCGTAGCTCAAGCTACGGCCCGACGGGGTATGGGTAAGGATGCTCTTTTCCGCGCGCACTTCGCTGGCCGGCACTTTCCATTGCTGGGCTGCCGCGGCGATCAGCATCTCGCGCGCGCTGGCCCCGGCTTTGCGCAGGTACTCGTGGCTGGTGCGCACGGCGCGGCTGCCCACGGTCGCGGTGCCGCCCCACACGCGGTTTCTCTGCACGTGTTCGGTGGGGTTGATGAACTCCGGTTTCACCTTCGCCCAGTCGGCGTTCAGTTCTTCGGCCACCATCATGGGCAGCGCGGTAAACGCGCCCTGGCCCATTTCCGAGTGCGCGACGCGCACGATGATGGTGTCATCCGGCTGGATCACGATCCAGGCGTTGATCTCCGGCGCGGCGGCCGCCGCTTCGGCGTCATCGGCGGGCAGCGAAAAGCCCAGCATGAAGCCGCCACCGGCGACGGTGGAGGCTTGCAGGAACAGGCGGCGATTGAGGGCGAAGTTCATGATGCTTCTCCTCAGGTCTTGGCGATGGAATGGATGGCGGCGCGCACGCGCGGGTAAGTGCCGCAGCGGCAGATATTGGTGATCGCCGCGTCGATGTCCGCGTCCGTCGGGTTCGGCTTCTGGGTCAGCAGCGCCGCCGCGGCCATCATCATGCCCGGTTGGCAGTAGCCGCACTGCGGCACTTCATGGGCGACCCACGCGGCTTGCACCGGATGGCTGCCGTCGGTCGAAAGGCCTTCGATGGTGGTGATCTTGGCGTCGGTCACCATGCTCACGGGGGTCACGCAGGCCCGGGCGGCCATGCCGTTGATGTGAACGGTACAGGCCCCGCACTGGGCGATGCCGCAACCGAACTTGGTGCCGGTCATCGCCAGCTTGTCGCGCAATACCCACAGAAGCGGCGTCGACGGATCGACCTCCACCTCATGATTTTGGCCATTGATGGTAAGGGTGATCATGGGGACGCCTCCCTTTAGGGTCCGACTGAGGGCGGGAGTATAGCCTCCCGGCCGCCTTTTTTCCTATGTTTTCGGCCAATTCGGTGGCAAAGCACCGTCATGAACAGCCCTGTTACCCGTCATCCGCGTCTTATCCTCCAGCCCCGCGCCCAACGGCGTCTCCAGTCGGGCTACCCTTGGGTCTTTTCCAACGAAGTGAAGATGGACCCCGAGACCAAGGCGCTGCCGCCGGGCTCGCTTGTAACCGTCGCCGACGCCGGCGGGACTCTCCTGGCCACCGCCCAGTTCAACCCGCGCACCCTCATCAGCGCCCGGGTGCTGGCCCATGCGCCGGATGTCGCCATCGACGCGGCGTTCATCGAGGGCAAGCTTAAGATCGCGCTCGCGATGCGTGACCGTCTGTTCGCGCGTCCCTTTTACCGGCTCGTGCATGCCGAAGCCGATGGTCTGCCCGGTCTCATCATCGATCGTTTCGGCGATGTGTTCGTGCTCCAGCCCAACACTGCCGGCATGGACATGCTGCTTCCGCTGATCGTCGATGCGCTCGTGCGTCTCACGGCCCCGCGCGCCGTCGTCGTGCGCGCCGATACGCCCGCGCGGGGGCTTGAGGGGCTGGAGCAGGATGTGCGCATCGTGCACGGGAGTCTCGAGGGCGACGTGCCCGTCGAGGAAAACGGCGCCACCTTCTTCTGCGACCTGACCTCCGGCCAGAAGACCGGCTGGTTCTTCGACCAGCGCGACAACCGCGCCTTCATGGGCAAGCTGGCCAAGGGTGCCAGCGCCATCGATCTTTATACCCACACCGGCGGCTTCGCGATGGCCTGTGCTCTGGGCGGCGCGAAAAACGTGACCGCGATCGACCGCTCGGCGCATTCGCTGGAACTTGCCGCCAAGGCCGCCGCCGCCAACAAGGTCGCCTGCACGTTTGAAAAGGCGGAGGTGTTCCCGTTCCTGGAAAGCGCCGTGCGCGCCGGGAAAACTTGGGACGTCGTGGTTGCCGATCCGCCGGCCTTCGTGAAATCGAAGAAGGATTTGAAGGCAGGGTTACAAGGCTACCGCAAACTCGCGCGCCTCTCGGCCGAAGTCACCGCCCCGGGCGGTTATCTCCTCGTCGCCTCCTGCAGCCACAACGCGCCGCTTGATGAATTCACCGCCGCCGTGGCGCGCGGGCTAGAAGACGCGAAGCGTTCCGGCAAAATCATCCGCACCGCCGGCGCCGGGCCCGATCACCCTGTGCATCCGTTGTTGCCGGAAAGCGCCTATCTCAAGGCGCTGGTGTTTCATTTAGACTAGGACGACAGCCAGCCCCCGCACGTCCTTGCCGGCTTCCTGGCGCGTCACCACGTTCTCGATCAGCGCGATTTCGAAATCCGCCGCATCGGCGCAGCGTTCGATATAGGCGCGGCTATGGCTGTAGCGCTGCTCGCGTCCCAGCACGTAGTCGCCCGCGTCGGCGCGTTGAACGGTGAAAGCAAAAAGACCGCCGGGAATCAGCGCATCGCGCACCAGCGCGAACAACGGCGCAAGGTCGCCCACATACACCAGCACATCTGCGGCCAGGATGAGCTCGCACTGTTCGTTCAGCATGGCGAGGGCCGTGCCCATGTCGCCCGCTTCCAGCTGGTCGTAGAGCTTCTTCGCTTCGGCCTTTTTCACCATGACCGGCGACAGGTCGACCCCGCCCAGCCACGCCGCCACGTCGCGGAAGGCCGCGCCCGAAAGGCCGGTGCCGCAGCCCAAGTCGAACACGCGCGAAAAGGGGCGGGGCCATACACGCGTCACGGCTTCCTTCAAAAGCGCCGGTCCCTGGTAGTTGAGGCGCTCGGTCAGCGCCGCGTCGAAGCGCGGGGCATATTCATCGAACAGGCGGGTGACATAGGCCGCCGGCAGATTGGCCGGAGTCGGCGCCGCGCCCAGCAAGGTCAGGCGCGCCGCCGCGCCCATGGAGTCGCCTGGATCGACCGTAAGGTACGCGCGGTAGGCCGCGGCCGCCTCCTCGGATCGTCCCGCATCCGCCAGCGTTTCGGCGAAGGCGAAGCGCCCCTCGGCCCAGTTCGGGGCCAGTTCCAGGGCCTGCCCGATCAGCTCCGCCGCGGCCGAAAAGTCCCCGTCCGCGCGCAGGCTTTGGGCGTAGTCATACCGGCGGTCGGCGGTGAGATTTCCCGAGGACATAATTCACACTCTCAAGCATTGCATGGGGGACTTCCAGACAGTATGTGAGCGTCCCATGGACACAAAACCGAATACAAACACACCGCTCCGCCAGCCCGCCGAATGGGACGAACACAGCGCCGTCTGGTCCGCTTGGCCCAGCGCCGCCGACCTGTGGCTCGAAGACTTGGAACCGGCGCGCGCCGAAGTCGCCGCGCTGTTCAAAGCCATCGCCGATGACGGCAGGGGTGAAGCCTTGAAGATCGTCGCCAACGGCGAGGAGGCTGTAGCCTCCGCGCGCGCCGCGCTCAAGGGCGTGAATGCCGAAATCATCCCCGGCATGTTCGGCGACATCTGGTTCCGCGACATCGCGCCCATCTTCGTGAAGGGCCCTGCGGGTCTCCAGGCGTCCTGCTTCAAGTTCAACGGCTGGGGCGGCAAGTATGTGCTCGAAGGTGACGATCAGGTCGCGGCCTTCGTCGCGCAGCAAGCCGGCACGCCCGCGCTCGTCAACGACTGGGTGCTCGAAGGCGGCTCCATCGACGTGGACGGCCTCGGCACCGCGCTGACCACGCGCCAGTGCCTCCTCAATGAGAACCGCAACCCGTCGCTTTCACAAGTCGATATCGAAGCGCGCCTCAAGACGGGCCTCGGCATCGAACATCTGATCTGGCTAGGCGACGGCCTCGCCAACGATCATACCGACGGCCACATCGACAATATCGCGCGTTTCATCGCGCCGGGTGTCGTGGTGTGCATGGAGCCCTTCGGTGCGGACGATCCGAACAAGGACGCGCTCCTGGCCATCATCGCCGACCTCAAGGCCGCGCGTGATGTGAACGGCAAGAAGCTCGAAGTCATGACCGTGCCCTCGCCGGGCCGCATGGAAAACGAGGACGGCGATGTCATGCCCGTCAGCTCGATGAACTTCTATATCGGCAATACCGCCGTCGTGGTGCCGCTCTACGGCGCGAAGTCGGACGACGCGGCCGTGGCGGCCATCGCCAAGCTGTTCCCGGGCCGCCGTACCATGGGTTTACCGGCGAACTCTGTTATTACCGGCGGCGGCTCTTTCCACTGCATCACGCAACAGCAGCCTCTTTAGGAATTGTGCGATGACCAAAGTCACCGTTGCGGCCATCCAGTGCGCCTTCTCCACCGACATGGAGGAGAACATCGCTAAGATCGAAGGCTTCGTGACAGAAGCGGCCAAGAAAGGCGCGCAGGTCATCCTTCCGCCCGAGTTGTTCCAGGGCCACTACTTCTGCCGCGAGGAGAAGGAAACCCATTTCGACGCCGCCTATCCGGCCGACAGCCACCCGGCCGTGCTGCGCATGGCGGACCTCGCTAAGCGGCTGAACGTCGTCATCCCGACCTCGATCTTCGAGCGCGAGCACAACCACTTCTACAACAGCCTCGCCATGGTCGACGCCGGCGGCGTGGTGATGGGCATCTACCGCAAGAGCCACATCCCCGACGGTCCGGGCTACGAGGAGAAGTTCTACTTCCGCCCCGGCAACACCGGCTTCAAAACCTGGCGCACCCGCTTCGGCTCCATGGGCGTCGGCATCTGCTGGGACCAGTGGTTCCCGGAAACCGCCCGCGCGCTCATGCTGCAGGGCGCCGAGATCCTGTTCTATCCGACGGCTATTGGGTCGGAGCCCGACAACGCCGAACTCGACACCAAGGACCTCTGGCAGCGCGCCATGATCGGTCATGCCGTGTCCAACGTCGTGCCGGTGGTGGCCGCCAACCGCGTCGGCACCGAAGACGGCCAGGTGTTCTACGGCTCGTCCTTCATCGCCAATCATCGCGGCGACAAGGTCGCCGAGCTGAACCGCACCGAAGAAGGCATCATCACCGCGGTCATCGATCTCGACGAAGTCCGTCGCGCCCGCGCGGCCTTTGGTTTCTTTAGGGACCGCCGCCCGGAACTTTACGGCGCGCTGACGGAACGCTAGTCGGCGGCGGAAAGCCGCTGGAGCCCGAAATGTCAGCGCCGTTTCCGGGGCCGCTTGGCATAAGCTTCGGCCTGTTCCATCACGCGCAGGAGATTGCCGCCCCAAAGCTTGGCGATCTGGTCCTCGGTATAGCCGCGCCGCACCAGTTCCAGTGTTACGTTTAAGGTCTCGGCCGCATTTCCCCAGCCCCGGATGCCGCCGCCGCCGTTGAAGTCCGACGAAATGCCCACATGGTCGATGCCGATGCGCTTGATGGCGTAGTCCATGTGATCAACGAGGTTGGTCACATCCGCTTTCGGCCATTGGTTCTCGATATTGGCCATTTCGGCCTCATAGGCTTGCCGTTGGCCCGGCGGCAGCTTCTCGACGTCGCCGTTGCCGCGCAGGCCCATGGTCTTCTGCAAGGCCTGCACGGCCTTGGTTTTCTCAAGGGGAATGGCGCGCAGGTACGGATCGAACGCCACGATTTGCACCACGCCGCCGGAGCGCTTCACCGCGTCCAGCACCTCATCGCTCACATTGCGCGGATGGTCGTAAACGCCCTTTACCGCCGAATGGCTGGCGATCACCGGCGCTTTTGAAACGGCCAGGATATCGAGCGCGGTTTTCATCGAGGCGTGACTGATGTCGGCCATGAGGCCCAACTCGTTCAGCTTCTCGACCGCCTGCTTGCCGAGCGAGGACAAACCATTGTGCTCGGCGGCCGGTTCTTTTGCATTTGGCTGCGCGGAATCGCCGAGGTCGTTGTGGCCGTTGTGCAGAAGGCCGAGATAACGCGCGCCCATGCCGTAATAGACATCGAGCAGGCGCAAATCCTTGCCCACGGAATAACCGTTCTCCATGCCGATGACGATCGGCTTCTTGCCCGCGCCGTAAATGCGCCGCACGTCGGCGGCCGTATAGGCCAGCTCGATCTTGTCCTTGTACAGATCGTCGGCGGCGCGGTGGATGGCCGCGAACTTGGTGAAGGCGTCGGCGGCCGCTTTGGCGTAACCGGCCACCGTGCGCTCACCCTGACCCATGTAGACGATCAGGAACGGCGCATCGAGCCCGCCTTCGATCATGGTGGGGATATGCACCTGCTGGCCGCGCGGGCCGGGCTTCATCATGTCGTAGGCGGAAGAGGCGAAGTCGAAGGGGATGTCGACGTGGGTGTCGATGGTCAGCACCCGCTCGTGGATCTCGCGCGCTTTTGCGTAAAGGTCGGCTTGCGACTGCGCGGCGGCTGGTGTTGAAACCAGCGCCAGGGCGAGAGCGATGCGGATCATGAGTGCTATCCTCCGAATGAACTCCAGAACGCAGCGAGGATACTATCCGCGGCCAAAGCCGGAGTCACTTTGCCGTCGGCGATCCCGCGCTCCATTTCGGCGGCCAGGCTCCGGATTTTGTCGTCGGCCCTGAGGCGGCTCATCAGCCGGTCGTCGATCATCGACCACATCCAGCGGATCTGCTGGGCCCGGCGCTTGGTCTCGAATTCCCCGGCGTTCGTGAGGGTCTTCTTATGGTGCGCGATCTTCTCCCACAGCGTATCGAGCCCCTTGTTCTCGATGGCGCTCACTGTCACGACTGGTGGAGTCCACAAGGGATTCATCGGCGTGATGATGCGCATGGCATGCTGATAGTCGGTCGCCGTGAGCTTGGCCCGCGTCACGTTCTCGCCGTCCGCTTTGGTGATGGCGATCATATCGGCGATTTCGAGCACACCCTTCTTGATGCCCTGCAATTCGTCGCCGCCGCCGGCGATCATCAGCACCAGGAAGAAGTCGACCATCTCCGAGACGGTGATCTCGCTCTGCCCGACGCCGACCGTTTCCACCAGGATGATGTCAAAGCCGCCGGCCTCGCAGACGAGGATGGCTTCGCGGGTGGCGCGCGCCACGCCGCCCAGGGTGCCGCCGGTGGGCGAGGGACGGATAAAGGCGTTCTCATCCACGGACAGGCGCGTCATGCGCGTCTTGTCGCCGAGGATCGAGCCGCCCGTGCGTGACGAGGTCGGGTCCACCGCCAGCACCGCGACCTTATGGCCTTGGCCCGTTAACATGGTGCCGAAGGCGTCGATGAAGGTGCTTTTGCCCGCGCCCGGCAGACCGCTGATGCCGATGCGCAAGGACTTACCCGTGCGCGGCAGCAGCGCCACCAGCATCTCCTGCGCCAACTTCCGGTGATCGGCGTTGCGCGATTCAATAAGGGTAATCGCCTGCGCAAGCTTCGCGCGGTCGCCGGAGATGACGCCCTCTACATACGCGGCTGCCGTGGAGTGGCGCACGAAGTTGTCCTTTAGTGGCCGAGGGCCGCGTTGAGTTTTTCGAGAAGTCCCACGGCGGCATCGCCGATGACGGTGCCCGGCGGGAAGATCGCCGCCGCGCCCGCTTTATACAGCGCGTCGAAATCCTGGGGCGGGATCACGCCGCCCACCACCACCATGATGTCCTCGCGGCCCATCTTCTTCAGCTCGGCCTTCAGGGCCGGGACCAAGGTGAGGTGACCCGCTGCCAGCGACGAAGCGCCGATGATATGCACGTCGTTCTCCACCGCCTGTTTCGCGGCTTCGCCCGGGGTCTGGAACAAGGGGCCGATGTCCACGTCGAAGCCGAGATCGGCGAAGGCGCTCGCGATCACCTTCTGGCCGCGATCGTGGCCGTCCTGGCCCATTTTTGCGATGAGGATGCGCGGGCGGCGGCCTTCCTTCTCGGCGAAGGCTTCGACCATCTTCAGAACCTTGTCCACGTTCTTCGCGCCCACTTCCTTGCGATACACGCCCGAGATCGAGCGGATCTCGGCCACATGGCGACCATACACCTTCTCGAGGGCGTCGGTAATTTCCCCGACGGTGGCTTTGGCGCGCGCGGCATCGACCGCGAGCGCCAGCAAGTTGCCCGTGCCGGTCTTGGCCGCTTCGGTCAGCGCGCTTAAGGAAGCATCCACGGCCTTCTGGTCGCGCTCGGCTTTGAGCTTGGCCAGCTTGGCGATCTGCGCGGCGCGCACGGCCGAATTGTCGACCTTCAGGACGTCGATGTCCTCTTTCTCGGTCAGTTTGTACTTGTTCACGCCCACCACGGTCTGGCGGCCGGAATCGATGCGCGCTTGGGTGCGCGCCGCGGCTTCCTCGATGCGCAGCTTGGGGATGCCCGCTTCGATCGCCTTGGCCATGCCGCCTAGGCTTTCGACTTCCTGGATATGCGCCCAGGCCTTCTCGGCCAGTTCGTACGTCAGGCGTTCGACATAGTAGCTGCCGCCCCACGGATCGACGCTGCGGGTCGTGCCGGATTCCTGTTGTATGAACAGCTGCGTGTTGCGGGCGATGCGCGCCGAGAAGTCCGTCGGCAATGCGAGAGCTTCATCGAAGGCGTTGGTGTGCAGCGACTGGGTATGACCTTGTGTCGCCGCCATGGCTTCCACGCAGGTGCGCACCACGTTGTTGTAGACGTCCTGCGCGGTAAGGGACCAGCCGGAGGTCTGGCAGTGCGTGCGCAGGGCGAGGGACTTGTCGCTCCTGGGATTGAACTGTTTCAAGAGCTTCGCCCACAGAAGGCGCGCGGCGCGCATCTTGGCCACTTCCATGAAGAAGTTCATGCCGATGGCCCAGAAGAACGACAATCTTGGAGCAAAAGCGTCGATGTCGAGCCCCGCCTTCATCCCCGCGCGCGCGTATTCGACGCCGTCGGCCAGGGTGTAGGCCAGTTCCAGGTCCGCCGTCGCGCCGGCTTCTTGCATGTGATAGCCGGAGATCGAAATGGAGTTGAACTTCGGCATGTGCTGCGACGTATACGCAAAGATATCCGAAATGATGCGCATGCTCGGGGCCGGCGGGAAGATGTAGGTGTTGCGCACCATGAACTCTTTCAGAATGTCGTTCTGAATGGTTCCGGCCAGCTGCGCGGGCTTCACGCCCTGTTCTTCCGCCGCGACGATATACAAGGCCAGGATCGGCAGCACCGCGCCGTTCATGGTCATCGACACGCTCATCTGGTCGAGCGGGATCCCGGCGAACAGGGTGCGCATGTCGTAAATGGAATCCACCGCCACGCCGGCCATGCCGACATCGCCGACGACGCGCGGATGATCGCTGTCGTAGCCGCGGTGGGTCGCGAGATCGAAGGCGATGGACAGGCCCTTCTGCCCGGCCGCGAGGTTGCGGCGGTAGAAGGCGTTGGAATCCTCGGCCGTCGAGAAACCGGCATATTGGCGCACGGTCCAGGGCTGGGTCACATACATGGCCGGATAGGGGCCGCGCAGGAACGGCGCGACGCCGGGCCGCGTGTCGAGGAAGTCGAGGCCTTCCAGATCGGCGCTGGTATACAGCGGTTTTACCGGGATGCCTTCGGGCGTGTCCCAGGTGAGAGCGTCGAAATTCGTTTCGAAAGCCGCTTTGGTCGCCCACTCCTCGACGCTCAAACGACCTGAGTTGGCGGTCGATGAAAGGCCAATCTCGGCGAAGTTCGGGATCTTGCCGGCCGCTTTGTTCATGGCGGTCTCCTTTACTTGCGCACGCGCGCATGCAGGGCGTTCAACACGCCGAGCACATCGCAGCCGATGAAGATGAAGTCGTCCACGCCCGCGGCTTTAAGGGCGGCTTCCAGATCGCCGCCGCGCCCCGCAAGATGGACCGCACCGGCGCCGGCGTCCTTCAACGCCTTCGCCGCGGAGACGGCGTGCCCGGCATAAACGGCATCGGTCGACGCGATCACCGCAAAGCGCGCGCCGCTGGTTTTGAAGTCCTTTGCCACGGCGGCGCCATCCGTGCCGCCCGCGCCCGACACGGCTTCAAAACCGCCCGCTTCATAGAAATTCTTGGCGAAGGTCGCGCGCGCCGTGAAGTCCGCCACCGTGCCCAGGTTGGCGAGATACACTTTCGGACGCTGCCTATAACTGTCGGCCGCATCGCGCAGCTTTTCGAAGTCCTGCGCCAGGCGAAGGTTCGGCAGCGGCGTGATGGACGCGCCCGTGCCGCCCTTCAGCGCGGCGATATAGCTCGCAATCGGCGCGGTCTCGGCGGCGGCGACAAAAGCCTCGGTGAGTTTGCCGCGCCCGGTTTCCGGCAACGTCAGCGCGGGGGCCGAACCCGCCGCCGCTTCCGGCGCGTTTGTCTTCGCCGTGGCGACCGGCGCTTCATGCACGTTCGGGAACTCGCTCACACCCGTCAGGGCGTCTTTACGCTTGGCGAGGTTCTTGGAGCGCTCCGCTTGCACACCGGCGATCTTCGCCGAGATGAATTCCGCCATCAGCGCCTTCATCATGCCGCCCTGGCGCTCGATCTCCTGGAAGAAGCTCCAGGCCTTGTCGGCCAACTCGTCCGTCAGCGTTTCGAACATCCACGCGCCGCCGGCCGGGTCGATGACCTTACCGAGGCCGGACTCTTCCTGAAGAACCACTTGCGTATTACGCGCGATGCGCCGGCCGAGATCGCTCGGCACGCCAAGCGCGCTGTCGAAGGGCAGCACGGTCACGGCGTCGGCGCCCGCGATGCCCGCGCTGAAGCAGGCGACGGTCGAGCGCAGGATATTCACCCAAGGATCCCGGCGGCTCATCATGCGCGGCGCGGTGAGGGCGGTGATATGGGTGCTGCGGTTTTCGGCGCCGGACGCTTCGGCGACTCTCGCCCACATCTTGCGCAGGGCGCGGATCTTGGCCACCGACAGGAACATGTCCGCGTCGGCGGTGATGGTGAAGGCGATCTGCTTTACCGCCGCCTCGAGATCGAGGCCGCTGTCGGTCATCGCGCGCAGATATTCGACCGCGCTCGCCAGCACGCACGCCAGTTCCTGGGCTTCCGACGCGCCGGCGGAGTGATAGACCGCCGAGCCGACATTGTAGGTGCGCGCCTTCGGCAGATGTGTCGCCGCATAGCGCGCGAGGTCGGCGACACGCGCCCGCGCGGTTTCCGGGTCCGACGTGATGCGGCCCTTGGCCGCGAAGACGGACAGGACATCGAGGCCGAAATTGCCCGCATAGGCCGCCATCTGTCCGCGCTTTTCCAAAAGTTTGATCAGATAGGCCGCGAACACCAGCGACGGATAACCCTCGAGGCTGACCGGCGCGAGGTCGAGCATCACGCCGTCCAGGGTCTTGGCGAGATCGGCATAGCCGTTCACCGCGACGCCGTTCTTGCCCTCGGGGCACAGCTTCAGCGTGATCGAGGTGACCCCGTTCTCCAGGTCCTGAAGGATTTCTTTGTTGGCGGCGGCGGGGTCCGGGTGGCTGTGGACCTGGCGGATGTCCCAGCCGTTCATCGCGCTCGCCAGCACCGTGCCGCCGCGCACGAAGGGTGCGCCGCCCGGCAACCCTGAGGGATCGTTGGCCGACGGCCAGTCGGCGCGGGTGTACAAGGGGCGGATGGAAAGGCCGTCGTAGGTCTTGGAGACGAGTTTCTTTTCGAAGGGCGCGCCGGCCAGCACCTTCTCCAGAAGCTTCATCCACTGCGCATCGCTCGCGGGCGGAAAATCAGCCGCGAGTTTCAGCGCCGCATCACTCGAACCGGTCTCTTTCGCCAACGTAGGTTCTCCCCAGGACAGACGCAGCAAATCACATTTTTCTTAAGTGGTGAGCCCACTTACGTCAAACATGGGCATGGTCATGCCAGCTCTGTCCAAATGTAGGGGCTCCGCGCATGGAAATGGCTGTCTATACTCAGGAAATGGCAAGTTTTGATCGCCCCGCCGACCCCCCTATCGCGCCCTCCGCCTGGGTCCTGCGGTGGGCGCCCTTGATTCGGGCCGGAGGCCGGGTTTTGGACGTCGCCGCCGGCCACGGCCGCCATGCCCGGGCGCTCCAGGCGATGGGTCACCAGGTGCTCGCCGCCGACATCGACACAAGCGGCCTGAGGGACGCGCCTGGGATCGACGTGCTCGCCGCCGATCTCGAAACCGGCCCTTGGCCGTTCCCGGCCAGCACCTTCGACGCCATCGTCGTCGCGAATTATCTCCACCGCCCTCATTTCCCGCATCTCGTCTCAAGCCTCGCGCCGGGCGGGGTACTGATCTTCGACACCTTCGGCCAGGGCAACGAACGCCTGGGCCGTCCGCGCAATCCCGATTTCCTTCTCGCGCCCGGCGAACTGTTGCGCGCTTTTGACGGCGCCCTTGAGATCGTCGCTTATGAACATGGCGCGGAAAGCCATCCCCGGCCCGCCGTGCGCCAGCGTTTGTGCGCCCGCAAGGGGATTGGACCGGTTCCCTCCTCTTGATTGAAACGGCGCGCCGCGCTTTCTTAGCGCCATGACTCTTCACATCATCAAGCTCGCCGTCGGCATCGACGACGTCGCGCATCTCGCCAAAGTCCAGAAAGCCAATACCCTCGCCAGCGGCAATCCGCGCTGCCGCACGCGCAACGCGCCCAAGCAGGCCGAGGAATTGATCGCGACCGGGTCGCTCTATTGGGTCATCGGCGGCTACATCATGGTCCGCCAGAAGATCCTGCGGTTTCACACTCGAAAAAGAGACGGCAAACCCGAATGCCTGATCGAACTCGATCCGAAACATGTGCTGGTCGAGCCCACGCACCGCCGCGCGTTCCAGGGCTGGCGTTACCTGAAAGCGGCCGATGCGCCGGGGGATATCAAG
Organism: Rhodospirillaceae bacterium; assembly: GCA_041919675.1. Taxonomy (GTDB): domain Bacteria; phylum Pseudomonadota; class Alphaproteobacteria; order Rhodospirillales; family Rhodospirillaceae; genus SHVO01. The sequence continues at coordinate 16,092 of JAYRTJ010000037.1, forward strand.
AAGGCGCGCGGCAAGCCCTTCGTCGATCCCAAGATGAGCAAGGAAATGCAGAAGGAGCTGCGCAAATTGGGCCTTTTATAGGCCATTTACGAACTATCCCGGCGGATATATCGCCGCTATAGTCGCCGGATGTTCCACCTCATCGCGCTCCTCGTTTCCCTCGTTCTCGCCGCGCCCGCGCCCGCATTCGCGCAAGACAAACCGCGCCTGACGATCTTCGCCGCCGCCAGCCTCACCGAAGCGCTCAGCGATGTCGGAAAGGCCTATGCCGGCGCCGGTCACGACGCGCCGGTCTTTTCCTTCGCGGCCAGTTCCGCCCTCGCGCGCCAGATCGAGAACGGCGCGCCGGCCGCGCTGTTTGTCTCGGCCGATGAAGAATGGATGGACTATCTCGCCGCGCGCAAACTGATCGACCCTGCCTCGCGTGTGTCCGTGCTCGGCAACAGTCTTGTCCTTGTTATTCCAAAAGGCGACACCCTCGGTGTCGCGATCGGCCCGGGCTTTGATCTCGCCGGCGCTCTGAAGGGCCGCAAGCTGTCGCTCGCCGATCCCACCGGCGTGCCCGCGGGCCGCTATGCGCAAGCCGCGCTGACCTCGCTCGGCGTCTGGAAGAGTGTCGAAGCCCTCGTCGTGCGCGCCGACAACGTGCGCGGCGCGCTGACTTTCGTTGAACGCAAAGAAGCCGCCGCCGGGATCGTCTATGCCACCGACGCCGCGCTGACGGACAAAGTCGAGGTTGCCGGCACCTTTCCGGCCGCCAGCCATCCGCCCATTTCCTATCCGCTCGCCGTCATCGCCAGGAACGACAGCGCCGAAGCGCGGGCCTTCCGCGATTTTCTCCTGGGCGAACCCGCGAAAGCCATCTACCGCAAATACGGTTTCGCCGTACGATAGCGGCGGGGAGCGGGGGTTATGTTCGATCTGACACCGGCCGAGTTGGAGGCGCTGCGTCTCAGCGTCAAAGTCGGACTCGTGAGCATGTTCGCGAGCCTGCCCGTTGGCTTTGCGCTGGCCTATCTGCTCGCGCGCCGCGAATTTCCCGGTAAAAGCCTGGTCAACGGCTTCATCCTGCTGCCGCTCGTGCTGCCGCCGGTGGTGACCGGGCTCATTCTGCTCATGCTCTTCGGCAGCCAGGGGCCGCTCGGCAAATTCTTCGCCGAGACTTTTGGCATCACCTTTGCCTTCCGCTGGACCGGGGCCGCGCTCGCGGCCGCCGTCATGGGACTGCCCTTGATGGTGCGCGCCATGCGCCTGTCCATTGAAGCCGTCGACCGGCGCCTGGAGTTCGCTTCGCGTACCCTCGGAGCTAAGCGTTGGTGGACCTTCGTCACCATCACGCTGCCCCTGTCTCTGCCCGGCATCATGGCCGGCGCCATCCTGTCCTTCGCCAAAAGCTTCGGCGAATTCGGCGCGACCATCACCTTTGTCTCCAACATTCCCGGCGAAACGCAAACCCTGCCCATCGCGATCTACTCCATCCTGCAAACGCCCGGCGGCGACGGCCCGGCATGGCGGCTGGCGCTTGTGTCCGTGGCCGTATCCATGGCGGCCATCGTCGGCGCCGAGTGGGCGGAACGCCGCATCCGGTCGAAACCCACATGAGTTTCGATATCGACATCGCCGCCAGGCGCGGGGCCTTAGAGATCGCCGCGACCTTCCGCGCCGGCCCCGGCATCACCGTGCTTTTCGGTCCCTCGGGTGCGGGCAAGACCTCGATCCTCGATCTCATCGCCGGCATCCTCACGCCGTCGCGTGGGCGCATCGCCGTGGACGGCCAAGTGCTCTTTGATTCAGCGGCGCGCATCAACCTGCCGTCCGAGCGCCGCCGCGTCGGTTACATCTTTCAGGATGCGCGCCTGTTTCCGCACCTCTCCGTGCGCGCCAATCTGCTCTACGGCTACAACCTCACGCCGCCGGAAACGCGCTACGCCGAACTCGATCACATCATAGAGATGCTCGGCATCGGCGCGCTGCTCAAACGCGCGCCGCTGTCCTTGTCGGGCGGCGAGCAGCAGCGCGTCGCCATCGGCCGCGCCATTCTCGCCAGTCCGCGTCTGCTTCTCATGGATGAACCGCTGGCCTCGCTCGATGAAGCGCGCAAGCAGGAGATCCTGCCCTACATCGAACGGCTGCGGGACGAGCTGAAGCTTCCGATCCTCTACGTCACGCATCTCGCGCCCGAGGTGGAGCGTCTCGCCGATGTGGTGGTCGAGATCGCGGCGGGCCGCGTCACAGGCCAACGTCAGGGTTAAAAGTTACCCGGCGGGTAACCTATCGAATAAACGGATTACTTCTGGGCCTCGTATCGGATTGTCCGATATAGTCCGCCCATGGATCTCGAACAGGTACGCACTTTTCTGGAAGTCGTGGAGGCGGGCAGCTTCGTGCGCGCGGCGCAGGAGCTCAACGTCACCCAGTCGACCGTCAGCGCCCGCATCAAGGAGCTCGAACTTCTTCTGGGCCAGTCGCTGTTCGTGCGCCGCAAGTCGGGCGTGATGCTCACCCCCGCGGGCAAGCGCTTCCAGCCGCACGCGGCGACTTTCCTTCATGTGCTTCAACAGGCGCGCCAGGACGTGGCGCTGCCGGCCGAAATGGCCGCCGTGCTCAATATCGGCGGCCAGTTCAGTTTGTGGGAACGCATCCTGCTCCAGTGGGTCGGACAGTTCCGCGGCGCCCGCCCGGACATCGCGGTGCGCGCCCAGGTCGGCACGCCTGAATCTCTCATGCGCTATCTCGCCGACGGCCTGCTCGACTTCGCGGTCATGTATGCCCCGGAAGCGCGCCCGGGCTTTCGCATCGAAAAGCTCATGGATGAAAGTCTCATCATGGTCGCAACCCGGGCCGCGCACGGCGGCCCCGGCGAAGCGGACTATGTGCACGTCGACTGGGGCCCGGACTTCGATACCTGGCACTCGGCCCAGTTCCCGCGCTACAGCGCCGCCGGCCTCTACGTTAGCCTCGGCAACCTCGGCCTCAAGCATATCCTCGCCCACGGCGGCGCCGGTTACTTCCCGGCGCGCGTGGTCGCCGACGAACTCGCGCGCAAGAAACTCCATGTCGTGAAGAACGCGCCCGAATTCGTGCGCCCCGCGCATCTCATCTACGCGCCGGACACCGCCGGCGCCGTGCGCGACGCCGCGCTCGAGAGTCTGCGCGCCGCCGTCGCGGTGGATGCCGCCGGCTCCTGACGCGAGTCGCGCGATCTTCGAGGGTGCGACTCCACCGGCTCTGCAGCCTTGCGATTGCGCGCGTACGGAATGTCCCGTGGAAGCTTGTGGCGTGCGCTACTTCGCCGCGATTGCGGCCCTTCAAATGATTAAAACATGGGAACTTTTTGACCGCTTTCGTTGCGCGGGTGGAACCCCTTCGGCAACATAACTTCCAGCAGCAGTTGGGGTTTCCTCGGATGCAGAAGTGGATCGCAGCGGCGGTCGCCGCCGCCTGGACGTTGCCTGTCGCCGCGCCGGCCGTGGCGCGCGATTTTTTCAATCCGCACACAATGCTCGGTTGGCGTCAGCAGACCGGCGCCGCCGCCGTTGCCTACGTCCGCGCGCCCATCGGTCCGTCGATCTTCAAGGCGCCGGTCCGCACCGGCCTCGCGCTCACCGGTCCGCGGTCCTATAACGCCGGTGAAGCGCCGCTCTACAGCACCGGCCCGCGTCTGGTTGATTTTTCCTTCTCCAAGCGCGGGGTCGATACGCGCTGGATCGCCCAGCTCACGGTCGGCAACCGTGTCGCCTGGACCAGCGCGCCGAAGCACGTCGCCGCCACGCCCGGCTCGATCGCCGCCGCTCTCGCGGCCGGGACGGTGACGTTCGATGAGAAGACAGCGCCCTAAACGTCTTCAGCGCCTTGGCGCTTGGCCATCACTTCGTCGAATCGAGGCATCGTCGCGTGATCGCCGGCGCTGACGCCTGCGCCGCTCAGCGCCACACCCGCGGTCTTTATCAGGATTTTCAGATCCAATCCGAAGCTCAGGTGGTCGACGTACCAGACGTCGAGCTTGAAGCGCTCTTCCCACGACAGCGCATTGCGTCCGTTCACCTGCGCCCAGCCTGTGAGACCGGGTTTCAGGTCGTGGCGGCGGCGCTGTTCGCCGTCGTAGTAAGGCAGGTACTCCGGCAGCAGCGGGCGCGGCCCGACCAGGCTCATATCGCCCGCGAGCACGTTCACTAGTTCCGGCAACTCATCGAGCGACGTGCGCCGCAGGAATTTCCCCAGCGGGGTCAGGCGCGCGGCGTCGTCCAGCGGTTCTCCGTCCGCGCCCTTGCCGCTCGTCATGGTGCGGAACTTGACGAGCTTGAAGAACCGGCCGTGCAACCCGGTGCGCTGCTGGGTGAAGAACACCGGTCCGCCCATGCGCATCCAGATCGCGAGCATGAGGACCAGGAACAGCGGCGACAATACGATCAGCCCGGCCAGCGACAGTGTGACGTCCAGCGCGCGTTTGGCGCGCAGCGTGCGCCGGCGCATCACCGCTTCGCGCGGATCGGCCGCGACGGTGTCCTGCACCAGGCTTCGGAACTCGGCGCAGACGCGGTCCAGATTGAAACGCCCCGCCGCCAGCGCCGCGGCTTGTTGTCCCGCGCGGCGCAAACCATCGCCGTCCGTCAGGAAGTCGGCCAGCTCCCGCGCCGCCTCGGCGGGCGCATTCATTGGCAGGCTCACACCGGCCCCGCGGCCTTCCACCAGATCGCACTGCCAGCCGTGGCCGAACAGGATTGCGGGTTTTCCGGCCGCCAGCGCGTCCAGCAGGAATCCGCCGCGTGCGTCCGGCGCGCAATCGGCCAGCGCCGCGATGGAGAAGCGCAGCACGGCTTGCAGCTCCTTGCGCGAGACCGGCCCGGTGAAGATCACCGATGACCCCAGAAGGCCTAAGTTTTTCGCGGCGGATTCCAAGGCGGCCCGCGCGGGGCCGTCGCCGCAGAACATGAAGCTGAGCGGTTCGTCCTTCATCTGAAGGGCGATGTCGATCACCCGTTCGAGCGCGCGCCCTTGCCGCATCGTGCCGGCGAAGACCACGTAAGGCCGCTGTCCGCCGTCCGGCAGAAGCTGCGCGATGCGCGCCGGCAGCGCGTCGGGCGCCTGCGTTTGCGTATCGCAGCCCAAAAGGCTGACGGAAATCTTGGCCTCGGCGATTCCCTCGGCGGTCAGATCGTCTTTCAGGGCCGGGGTCACCGTGGTGATGCGTTTGGAGGCCGCGGCGCCAAGACGGTAGAACGCGCGCTCGAAAGCGCGCTGGACCTTCTTGCCGAAGGACGCGGCCATCGGCGCGGCCTTGGGCGCGCCGTACCTCACGTCGAGGATCATGGGGATGCCACGCCACAACGCGAAGAAGGCGGTGAGCGGCAACAGGCGGATGGGCCGGTCCGTGGTCACCACGGCGTCGACGTTCCGGACATCCCAGATGTTGAATAGCGCCGCGCCGGCGAAATTTCCGGCGAAGCCGCGCGTATGTGTTTTTCCGAAAGCGGGCGCGGGCCCGCCGATGGCCGTCAGCGTGAGGCCCGGATCCAGCGTTACTTTCTCACGTTTCGATTTCGCCGCGAGGATTGTGACCTTGTGGCCGCTCTGCGCCATGTGGCGCGCAAAGTCGTAGGTGCGTGTCAGTCCGGCCTCCTCGCGCGTGCGGAAGTCCGGCTCGATCAGCAGCACATGGAGGGAGGAGCCTGGCGCGGGGCTGTTCATGGACTCGTTATACAGGCCGGCGCGCCGGTCTGGCCAGCGATCAACACTGGGAATTTATCACGCGACGCTAACGTGCCGCTTCGGTGACGACCGCGCGCAGCGTCTCGGCCATGAATTTCATATTTCCGGATGTTAACGTCGGGTGCACCGGCAAAAGGACCGTGCGGTCCTCGAGAAACGCCGCGCCGGGATGAGCCGGCTGCGGGCCCTGATTCGCGAAAGCCTTCTCGCGGCTGATATCGGGGCATGCGCCCACGCGCGCCGGCACGCCGCGCGCGATGAGTTCGTTGCAAATGCGCTCGCGCGTCCAGCTGTCTTTCAGCGCCGCCGGGTTCACGAAGAAATAGTATTTGTAATAGGCGTGGATCAGGTGCGCGGGCACGCTCTGCACGCTCACGCCGTTCAGGCCTTGCAGCGCGTCGTCGAGCATCCTGGCGTTCGCGCGCCGCCGGGCGATCCAGGCCGGAAGTTTGGCCAGTTGCGCGAGGCCGATGGCCGCTTGCGCCTCCGTCAGGCGCCAATTGGTGCCGAAGCCGTCCGCGACCCATTTGAAGGCGCCATGACCGCCCGCGTTCGGATCGTGGGTGACGGCGAAGTTCTTGCCGTGGTCGCGGAAGGACCACATGCGCCGATACAGGGCCTCGTCGTCCGTCACCACCATGCCGCCTTCGCCTCCGGTGGAGATGATCTTGTCCTGGCAGAAGGAGAAGCAGCCGATGTGCCCCAGGCCGCCGGCAGGCCTGCCGTTTACGGTTGCGCCGTGCGCCTGCGCCACATCCTCGATCACCGCGAGGTTCCTGCGCGCCGCGAGGGCCATGAGCGGCTCCATCTCCACGGGCCAGCCCGCGAGGTGCACGGGAATGACGGCCTTTGTGCGCGGCGAGAGTGCGGCCGCCAGAGTCTCGGCGGTCATGTTCTGTGAAAGGGGATCGACGTCGGCCACAACGGGGCGCGCGCCGCGCGTCGCCACCGCCGCCGCCGTCGCGATGAAGGTGCGCGCCGGCACCACCACTTCGTCGCCCGGTCCGATGTTCAATCCGTACAGCGCGAGTTCGAGCGCGACCGTGCCGTTCGCGACCCCGAGGCCGAAGCGCACGCCGCAGTGCGCCGCATAGGCGTTCTCGAAGGCGCGGCCCAAATCCCCGGTCCAATAGTTCACGCGGCCCGAGGCGAGCACGGCGGTGACGGCTTGGATTTCATCGGCGTCGTAGAAGGGCCACGGCGCGAGTTTGGGATCGGACGAGGACGCTTGATCCATGGGGAAAAGCCGCGATGATGAAAGCGCGGCGCTATTCCGCCGGCTTGCGTGTGAACAACAGGATATTGCGGCCCCTGTAACGCGTGGCGCCCGCCGGGTCAAATCGGGCCTCGATCTCCTTCTTCAGCGCCGCCGTGCCGGCGTCGTCCTGAATGAGGATCACGTTGTAGTCCTTTTCGATCCAGCGCTGCAGGGTCTCTTCGCTCCACAGGCCGTCCGCTTCCACGGCGTCGCGCACGGCGCCGCGCATCTCGCCGACCAGGCTCTGGTTGATGGTGCGTTCCGTCGCAATCAGGTCGAGGCTTTCCGCCGGCATCCCGTGACCGGACGCGACCACCGCATAGGGCAGGGCCGCCACGTCGCTGCGCCCGAGGCCGTGGATCACCAGCACGGGCTGCTTTGTCTTCAGATGTGTTGCCGTCCAGCGCGTCAGTGTTGGAATGTCCGCGAGTTCCGGCGCCGCGGCCAGCCCGTCGAGCATGGGACGCGGGAACGAATGTGCCTGGGGATGCGCCGCGAGACCGGGCGCGAAGGTGTTGATCGCCACGGCGGCGATCGCACCGACAGCAACGGCGGCGCCTTGCGTGAGGCCGTGGCGCTTTGTCCAGCGGCCGCTCGTGGCCAATGTCAGCGCGGCGGCCAGCGCGCCCAGCGCGATGAAGGTCGGGGTCGCCGGATGCATGCACGTGTCGCAGGCGCCGGCGGCGCTCGAGGCCGCGTACTGCGTGATCGCCAGCCAGAAGAAATACAAGGGCGCGATCCACAGCACGCGCAGAGGGCCGCGCGCCGCCGCGAACAGGACAAGCGCCAGCAGGATGGTGCCGGCGTTCGGCAGGACGAAGGATTCGAGCAGTCCGCGCAGGTTTTCCATCTCCAGCGCCGCGCCAAGTCCGGGCGGACCGTGCGTGCCGCGCGTCACCAGGGTGTAGTCGGGGCCAAACAGACCGGCGTCGCCGAGCATCGGGCCCAATATCGGCAAATTGAGCGCGAGTTCCTGGAACCTCGCCGGGAACAGAACGACCATGAGCGCGGTGACGGCCGCGAATGCGCCGAGCACGAGCGCGCCATGCAGCGCGCGGTCGCGTCCCACCGCGGCGACATAGAGCGGGATCAGCACGAGGATCCCGAAAATCATGTCCTGGCGCGTGAAATAGAGCGTCGCGCAGACAAGCCCCATGAGGACGCTGAAGACCGCGTGCGGCCGGGCCATGGCGTGCACGATCGTCCACACCGCCGCGAGGTGCAGCGCGGCGACCGTGGCGGCCGGCGTGGCGGTGGCGAAGAAGAAGGAGGTCGAGGGCGTGGCGAGGAAGATGAACGCGGCGGCGGCGGCGACGGCGGTGTTGGCCGTCAGCTTCCGGCAGATGGAAAACAGCAGCAGTCCGCTGAGCGCGCCCAGGATCACCGAGAGGACGCGTCCGGACAGATGCCCGGCGCCGGCGACCCGCTGCCAGTATCCGAGCTCATAGAAGTACAGGGGCATTTCGGCGGGCGTGTCGGTGGGCGAGTAAGGCGTGACCGCGCCGGTCGCATACCACCAGCCCCGCACCAGGGCCGCGACTTCCGCCGTGAAGGTCTGGGCATTGAACAGGGTGAAAACGGCAATGGCGCCGTAGGCGGCCACCGTCAAAAGGCCAAGCAGGGCGGCCGGGGCCCGGCGCCGCAGCTCCTGCGATGTCAACCCACCCTCGGACATGCTCCCCCTAACCCTTTGTCAGGGCGCAATAATCCTAGAAATGGCGCGTCTCTGGCCGCCGCGGCATCCGCCAAGACGGCGCGTGGCCGCCGCGGGCTGTCCCGCCATTTCTACCTATGCGCTAACATTTTGATAATACACGATTACTTAAGCTCTCGACAGGATAATTCGGCAGGCCTTTCTTTGTCTTCGCGGGTAGACAGGGGGCCTTAAGGTCACCATAATGCGCCCCGATCACACGGTAAAAACGCCGGATAAACCGGCGGCATGGTTTCTCACGGGTTGGCGCGCAACGGCAGCGATGTTGCGCGCGTTTGTGTATGTGTGCCGTGACAAGTCCATGCGTTCATTTTCCAGCCTTCTTCGCCCTATCGCTCTTTTCGCCGCCGTTGCCGTGGCCGGTTTCGCATCCGGGCCCGCGCGCGCCGGCGTTGAGGATGTGCTGAAGGAAATCGGCGAAGGCGGACGCGCGCAGGTCATTGTCCGGATGAAGGCCGACGGCGGCGGCGCCGCGGCCTGGACGCCGCGCCTGTCCCCCTCCCGCCAGCGTGTCGCGGTCGCCACCGCCTTCCTCGACGCCGCGCCCGCCTTCGACCGCGCCCGCGTCGCCGGCGTCCGCCGCTTCCGCACCATCCCCTACGTCGCCGCGACGGTCACGCGCGAGCAGGCGATGGCGCTGGCCGGCGAAAAGTCCGTGGAAGGCATCTTCCTCATCCGCCGTGAACGCCGCGCCGAAATCGCGCCGGCCGAACGCGTGACGGCCGTGGGTCTTTCCGCCGCGCAGACCTCCATCGATCTCGGCTCGGTGTGGGACCGCGGCTTCGACGGCACGGGCACGGCCATCGCCGTCATCGACAGCGGCATCAACGTCAATCATCCCGCGCTCACGGGAAAGAACGTCGGCGACGCCTGTTTCGCCAACAGCTTCGGTTCGACCACCATCGCCCAGTGTCCGTCCGGCGCGACCCCGCAGATCGGTCCCGGCGCGGCGTCCAACTGCCCCGGCGATTCCACCCGCTGCGACCACGGCACCCATGTCGCCTCGCTTGCGGCCGGCAACGACGGCGTCAATTTCGGCGTCGCGCGCGGCGCGAAGATCGTTCCGATCGATGTCTTCTCGCTGGTCACCGATCCGGCCGAGTGCAGCCCGGATCCGGCGCCCTGCATCCTCACCGACTCTCTCGCGGTCCTGAACGCGCTCGACTACGTCAACGAGAAGGCTGTCGACCTCCGGATCGCGGCCGTGAATCTTTCGGTCGGCGGCTCATCGCGCGATGGTTACTGTGATGACGATCCGCGCAAGGCCGTCATCGACATGCTGCGTCAGAAAGGCGTCGCGGTGGCCGTCGCCGCCAGCAACGGCGGCTTGACCGGCAAGATCACGACGCCGGCGTGCATCTCCTCGGCCGTCGGCGTCGGCGCCATCGACAACGGCGCCGCCGTCGCCTCCTGGTCGAACTTCGCCGCGACTCTTGATTTCGTCGCGCCGGGGGTCTCGCTCTCGGGCGCCAAGGGCTCGGGTTCGGGCTACGGCACGCGCAGCGGCACGTCCATGTCCACGCCGCTGGTCGCCGGCGCCTTTGCCGTGCTCCGTCAGGCCTATCCGACGCTCTCGGTTGATGCCGTTGAGGCTGCGCTCAAGTCCACCGGTATCCCCGTCACGCGCGCGGACTCCGGCATCACCGTGCCGAAGATCCAGGTCGGCGCGGCCCTCGACAAGTTGCAGGGCGTCAACCGCCGCATGTTCAACAACGTTTTCGCCGGTCAGACCTCGCTCGGTGAATCGCTCCTGCGTTTCTACAATCCCGGCGCCGACGCCGGTAACGTGAAGATCACGCTGCGTGACGCCGGCACGGGCGCCTATGTCGGCGATTGGATCAGTCCGCCGATTCCCCCGCATGCGGCTCTGCAGTTCACCGCCAAAAGCATCGAAGCCAACGCGACCAAAGGGGGATTCCCCGTCGCGCCGGATTTCCGCGCCTACTTCAACTACGAAGTCGCCAGCAGCTTCAAGGGATCGGCCCAGCATGTGCTGTACAACGATCAGGCCGGCGTGCTCGCCAACCTCACCAACTGCGGCACCGCGATGCCCAGCGACAACGCCAAGCACCTGATGAACGTGCATTCCGGATCGTTCGCGGAGTTCCCCTCGCGCATGCGCATCGTCAACACGGGCGCAGCGCCCGCGCCGGCGAAACTCACCTTCTACAATGCCGGCACCGGCGCGAAGGTGATCGAATGGACCAGCCCGGAGATCGCCGCCGGCGGTTCTTATGAAATCACGGTCCCGCAGATCGAAGCGCGCGCGCAAGTCCCGGCCGGCGCCATGGACGGCGGCAACGGTTACTACAATGTGACGCTGGACAACTACAGCGGCTACTTGCAGCACCTGGTGGAGAATGTGCGCCCCGGCGCGCTGCTCGACATGACGGCGAAGTGCGACGTCATCGTCTCATCTGTTGCGCCGTAAAAAAACCGCCTAACCGCGGCGACGGAACTTCCGTTGCCGCGGCTGCGCGACCAGTATCACCGGGAGTTTGATCACCTCGTAGACGGCGAAGCCAATAAGCGCGCCGATCACGGTATAGAAAATCCCGGCGCCATCCTGCGGCACGCGCGGCACGAACGCGCGGTCCGTCTCGGCCATCAACTGCGGTTCGCGGTGACGCATCAGGGCGTAGGGCTTTAGAAGCGGGCCTGAGGATGAAATCGCCGTGTGGGCGATGTTGAGCCGGTCAAAGCGTGTTTGCGCGGTGGCTTCCAACTCCTGGCGCACCACGTCGCTCATGAGCTTGTAGCGCAGCCCGGTTTTGACCTCGTTCACGCGGGCACGGGCCTGCGCGAGGTCCCGGGACAGGCGCTCCTGGTACTGAGTCATGAAGGCATGGCCCTGGCTTGCGCCAATGGCCGCCCCCGCGACGAAAATCGCCGCGATCAGCACGTCAAATTTACGCCAAAACCAGTCCAAGCCTTCAGCCCCCGGCGGCCTGGCTATCTTGAGCCTGGCCGTGCTTTCGATTCTTCCGCTCGCGCCGCAATCCCTTATGCGAACTTCGGAATTATGACGCGGCGCGAGACCCCTATAGTCTCGTGTGGCTTAAAGGATTTGAAGTTCCTCTTCCTGCCCGCTACGGACGCTTTAGGAACTTCAAATCCGCCACACGAGTGACTATAAGGCCCGCGCCTTCCACCACAAGCCCTTTGCCCAACCCATGCGCGTCGATCAGTTCGATTTCGATCTGCCGGAGGGGCGCATCGCGGAACGCCCCGCCGTGCCCCGCGACAGCGCCCGTTTGCTTTATGTGACCGCGTCGGGTCTGCGCGATCTGCGTGTCTCCGACCTGCCCTCGCTTCTTCATCGCGGCGACCGCCTCGTCCTTAATGATACGCGTGTCATCCCCGCGCGGTTGCTCGGCATGAGAGGTGTTGTGAAGGTGGAGTTCCTGCTTCATCGCCGCATTGCGCTCGACGCTTGGCAAGGCTTCGCCAAACCGGGCAAGCGCCTCAAGGTCGGACAGATCGTGGAATTCCCGGGCGGCCTCACGGGGGATGTGGTGGAAAAAGCCGACGCGCTCGTGACCTTGCGCTTCAATCGTTCAGGCGAAGCGCTGACGGCCGCGTTTGAATCCGTGGGCCACGTGCCGCTGCCGCCCTATATCCGCCGCACCGACGACGCGCGGGACCGCGAAGACTATCAGACCATGCACGCCGCGAAGCCGGGCGCGGTCGCCGCGCCGACGGCGGGGCTTCATATGACGCCGCGCCTTGTCGAGGCGCTCACCGCCAAGGGCGTGGACCGCACCCTTGTCACCTTGCACGTCGGCGCCGGCACCTTCCTGCCGGTGAATGTCGACGACACCAAGGATCATGTCATGCACGCCGAATGGGGCGAGATCGCCGCCGCCGCCGCGGCCGATCTTACCGCCGCGCGCGCGGCCGGCGGCCGCGTGGTGGCCGTGGGCACCACCTCCTTGCGCCTTCTGGAAAGCGCCGCGGCGCCCGAAACGGCCTTTCCGCCGTTTTCCGGCGAAACATCGCTCTTCATAACCCCGGGCTATCGCTTTAAGACTGCCGACATGCTGCTCACGAATTTTCACCTGCCGCGCTCCACGCTCTTTATGCTGGTCAGCGCCTTCGCCGGAATGGAGCGGGCCCGCGCCGCCTACGCTCACGCCATCGCCGAGGGGTATCGCTTCTACTCCTATGGCGACGCCTGTTTGTTCGAGCGCGCGCCATGAGCGAAAAGTTCTCCTTCTCCGTCCTCGCCACCGACGGCGCCGCGCGCCTCGGCCGGCTGGTGACGGCCCACGGCGCCGTCGACACGCCGGTGTTCATGCCCGTGGGCACCGCGGCGACCGTGAAAGCCATGTTCCCGGAAACCGTCGCGGCCACCGGCTCGCAGATGATCCTCGCGAACACTTATCATCTCATGCTGCGCCCCGGCGTCGAGCGCATCGCGCGCTTCGGCGGTGTGCGTCAGTTCATGAAGTGGGACGGCCCGCTGCTCACGGACTCGGGTGGATTCCAGGTGATGTCGCTTTCGAAGCTGCGCAAGATCACCGAGGACGGCGTCACCTTCCAGTCGCACATCGACGGCTTGAAGCATCATCTCACGCCCGAGCGTTCCATCCAGATTCAGCACCGTCTCGACGCCACCGTCACCATGGCCTTCGACGAATGCACGCCGTTCCCGGCCGAGAAGCCGCAGGTCGACGAAAGCATGCGCATGTCCATGCGCTGGGCGAAGCGCTCCAAGGACGCGTTCATCGGACGTCCGGGCTACGGCTTGTTCGGCATCGTGCAGGGCGGCATCCACGGCGACCTGCGCGCGGAATCCGCGGGCGCGCTCAAGGCCATCGGTTTCGACGGTTACGCGATCGGCGGCCTCGCGGTGGGCGAGGGACAGGAGTTGATGTTCTCCACCCTCGATGTCACGGTGCCGCATCTTCCCGCCGCCGCGCCGCGTTATCTCATGGGGGTCGGCAAGCCGTCGGATCTCGTGGGCGCGGTCATGCGCGGCATCGACATGTTCGACTGCGTGATGCCCACGCGCTCGGGGCGCACGGCCCAGGCCTTCACCACCTTCGGCGCGCTCAACCTGCGCAACGCCAAACACGCCGACGACCGGCGCCCGCTCGATGAGAGCATCGACTGCCCGGCCAGCCGCAATTACAGCCGCGCCTACTATCATCACCTGATCCGCAGCGAAGAGATCTTAGGCCTGATGCTGCTGTCGTGGCACAATGTCGCCTACTACCAGCACCTCATGAAGGGTCTGCGTGACGCCATCCGCACCGGAACGCTTCAAGCCTTCGCCGAGAAGTTCGCCCGCGACCAGGCCGCCGGTGAAGAAGGCGATGACGCCTCCGCTTGATCGCGAAGCCATCCGCGCCTTCGCGCGCGGACTCGGCTTCGACGTTGTGCGCTTCGCGCCTGCCGAAACGCGCCCCGACGTGCAGGAAAACCTGCGCGCTTTCATGGCGCAGGAAATCTACGGCGATATGGGCTGGATGGCCGCCAATGCCGACCGCCGCGCCGATCCCAAGGTGCTTTGGCCTGAAGTGAAGACGGCCATCATGCTGGGCCTCAACTACGGCCCCTCGGACGAAGACGTCGCGCCAAGGCCCGCCGACGCCGGCGTCATCAGCGTCTACGCGCGCAACGACGACTATCACGACGTCATCAAGAAGAAGCTGCGCCAGTTTGCCGCGTGGATCGCCGGGAATACCGGCGCCGATGTGAAATTGTTCGTCGATACCGCGCCGGTCATGGAAAAACCGCTTGCCCAAAGCGCCGGCGTCGGCTGGCAGGGCAAACACACGAATGTCGTCTCCCGCGAATTCGGGTCATGGCTGTTTCTCGGCGAAGTGCTCACGACGCTGGAGATCACGCCCGACGCGGCGGAAAGCGATCGCTGCGGCGGCTGCAGCCGCTGCCTCGACATCTGTCCGACGCGCGCCTTCATCGGCCCTTACAAGCTCGATGCGCGCCGCTGCGTTTCCTATCTCACCATCGAGAACAAAGGCCAGATCCCGCGCGATCTGCGTCCGCTGCTCGGCAACCGCATTTATGGCTGCGACGACTGTCTCGCCGTCTGTCCGTGGAACAAGTTCGCGCAAGGTACGCGCGAAGCGGCTTTCCTGCCGCGCGCCGCGCTCACGGCGCCGAAGCTGGCCGAACTCGTGGAATTGGATGATGCGGGGTTCCGCGCACTCTTCTCAAAGTCGCCGGTCAAACGGAT
>JAYRTJ010000038.1:0-30833 GCA_041919675.1 Rhodospirillaceae bacterium
CGTCCACCACGCGCGGCTCCAGCACCTGCTTGCGCGCGAAGGCGAGCAGGCGTTGTGTCAGCGAGGCGCCGCGCATCGCGCCTTCCACGGCCGCCTGCACCAGGGGCTCGACATTGTAGTCCCCGCGGCCGATACGGCGCTGGATCATGTTCAGCGCGCCGATGATCACGGCCAGCATGTTGTTGAAGTCGTGTGCGATGCCGCCGGTCAAGTGGCCGATGGCTTCCATCTTCTGGGCCTGGCTCAGCGCCGCGCGCGCTTCCTCCAGCGCCGCTTGTTGTTCAACGCGTTCGGTCACGTCCCGCGTGATCTTGGCATAGCCCATGAGATTGCCCGACGGGTCCGTCAGGCGGTCCAGGACGATGCTGGCGTGGAAACGGCTGCCGTCCTTGCGCACGCGTGTCGTGACTTCGGACTCATAACGGCCTTCGCGCTCGGCGGTTTCCAGGACTTTCGCGGGTACGCCCGCCGCCTGGTCTTCCGCGGTGTAGAAAAGCGAAAAGTGCCGGCCGAGGATTTCACTCGCCGTATAGCCCTTGATGCGTTCCGCGCCCGCGTTCCACGTGGTCACGTAGCCCTTGGGGTCGAGCATGTAGATGGCGTAGTCGGTCACGCCCTCCACCAAACGCAGGAAGTTCTCGTCGCTCTCGCGCTTGCCCGATTCCGCGGCCACGCGGTCCGCGGTCTCGGCGTTGAGCAGGTCCTTCGCCGATGTCAGCGCGCGGCCCTTGCCGACCGCGCGGGCAAGCCCGAAACCGAGCAGCACCAAAAGCACCGCGGCCACACCGTAAATTATGGAAAGACCAGGCCCTTCAAGCGCGGCGCGGTCCTGCGCCATGGCGCCTTCGGGTGAGAGCGACAGCGCCATAATCGCGAGCCCAGCAAACGACTTGCCGCGCGGCGCCAGCGTGGAAAAGGAAGCAAGGATCATTGGCGGCAAGGGTAGGTGAGGGAAAAGATGTCCTAGCACACCGCGCCGCCGTTGCATCAATAAACACCTTGTTTCGCGCAACGCGGGAAATACGCGCTTTTGATTCTAGTGCGATCGCTCCGCTTTCTTCCTTTGGGCGATCGCCTGCTCCACCATGGCGCGGCCGATCTCGCGTTCGCCCATGATGGTGACGTTGGCGCCAAGACGCTGCAGATAGTCCACTTCCGCGTCCGAATGGGCGCGCGCGACGATGAAAAGATCCGGGTTCGCGGCCCGCGCCTGTTCCACGAATTGTCCCGCTTCGAAGCAATTGGGAACCGCAACGAAGACCGCCGTCGCTTCCGCAACGCGCGCGCGCTTCATGAGTTCCGCCGGCGGACGCGGACCGGTCACGACGCTGACGCCGTCTTCTTCCAGCGCGGTGACGATCTCTTGTTTCTCTTCAATCACCACAAAGGGGCGCGCGTGCTCGCGCAAGGCTTCGCCGATCACGCTGCCGACGCGCCCATAACCGACGACCACCGCGTGCGCCGCCGGGCGCGGCGCAGCCGGGGCGGGTTCGGACTCCGGGGCCGGCGCGTCCGGGAACGCGGCGCGCAGGCGCGGACCGAAGCGGCCGATCAGGCCGAACACAAACGGGTTGAGGAGAATCGAGATGATCGCCCCGCCGAGGATGAGGTCGCGCCCCTCGGTCGGAAGCAGGCCGAGATCGACGCCGAGGGTTGCCAGGATGAACGAGAATTCCCCGATCTGCGCGAGACTCGCGGAAATCGTCAACGCCGTATCGAGCGGACGTTTGAACAAGAGCACGATGCCGAGCGCGGCGGCCGATTTGCCGATGACGATGATCAGCACCGTGGCCGTGAGCGGCAAGGCCTGCTCGATCAGGATCATCGGGTTGAACAGCATGCCGACCGCGACGAAGAACAGCACCGCGAACGCGTCGCGCAGCGGCAGGGTTTCGTTGGCGGCCTGATGGCTGAGCTCGGACTCGCTCATCATCATGCCGGCGAAGA
This sequence comes from Rhodospirillaceae bacterium, assembly GCA_041919675.1. Classification (GTDB taxonomy): domain Bacteria; phylum Pseudomonadota; class Alphaproteobacteria; order Rhodospirillales; family Rhodospirillaceae; genus SHVO01. Next base: position 1,948 of record JAYRTJ010000038.1, read on the forward strand.
AGGCGCCGAGCGCGAACGACACATCGAACAACGCCGCCGCGCCGTAAGCGGTGCCCAGCGCGATGGCGAGCACCGAGAGGCGGAAAAGCTCGCGCGAGCCGGTGTGTGCGATGTGGTGAAGGATCCAGGGAATCACGCGGCGCCCGCCGATCACCATGACGGCGACGAACGCGCCGACCTTCAGCAAGGTCACGCCGATCGCAAGGAAGATGTCCGCCGCGCCCACGGCGCCGGGACCCGATCCGGCCGCGCCGCCCAGAAGTCCCGCGAACGGCGGCAACAGAACGAGGGTGAGGACCATCGCGAGGTCCTCGACGATCAGCCATCCCACCGCGATATGGCCTTGCGGGGTTGAGATCAGGTGGCGTTCCTGCAGGGCCCGCAAAAGCACGACCGTGCTCGCGACCGAAAGGGCGAGGCCGAACACGACGCCCGCGCCGAGGCTCCAGCCCATCGCGGCCGCGAGACCCAGCCCAAGCAGGGTCGCGATGGTGATCTGCACGACCGCGCCCGGGATCGCGATGGCGCGCACGGACAGTAATTCTTTCAGCGAGAAGTGCAGCCCGACGCCGAACATCAGGAGAATGACGCCGATCTCGGCCAACTCCTGGGCCAGCGAGGCGTCCGCCACGAAGCCCGGTGTCTGCGGGCCGACGGCGATGCCGGCCAGCAGGTACCCGACCAGGGGCGAGATGCGTAAGCGATTGGCGATGGCGCCGAAGATGAACGCCAGAACGAGCCCGACGACGATGGTTGCGATCAGCGGTGTCTCGTGCGGCATTCCTTAAGCGTGTTCCTTATCGTTTGTAGTATTTCGCGAGGCGCTCCAGCGCGGCCTCGAGATACGATTCCTTTTTGCAGAAAGCAAAGCGTACAAAATGATCGGGGCCCTTGCCCTCATAAAATGCGCTGACGGGAATTGCGGTTACGCCGGCCTTCACGGTCATGTCGTGACAGAAGGCTACGTCATCTCCCTTGAAACCGAAATTGGCGAAGTCCGCTGTTACAAAGATGGTGCCTTGCGACGGCAGCACCTTGAAACCGATGTCCGACAAGCCGCGCGCCAGCATGTCGCGGCGGCGCTGCAGCGAATCGCGGTAGCCGTAAAAATAAGCGTCGTCCTTCTCCAGTCCGTACGCGACGGCCCACTGCAAATTCGGCGGCGTGGTGAAGGTCAGGAACTGGTGCGCTTTCGACACGGGTCCGAGCAGCGCGGGGCAGGCGCTGACGTAACCGACTTTCCAGCCGGTCAGCGAGAAGGTCTTGCCCGCCGAACCCAGGCGCAGGCAGCGTTCGCGCATGCCGGGCAGGGTGATCAGCGAGATGTGCCGCTGTCCGTCATAGACCAGATGGTCGTAGACCTCGTCGCAGATGACGTAGATGTCGTTCTTCTGCGCGAGATCGGCGATGAAATCGAGTTCATCGCGCCGGAACACCTTGCTGCACGGGTTCATCGGCGTGTTGAGGATCATCAGCTTGGTCCTGGGGCTGAAGGCCGTGGCCAGTTCCTCGCGCGGCAATTCCCACAACGGCGGCATCAGCCGCACGATTTTCGGGATTCCGCCGGCGCGGCGGATCATCGGCAGGTAGGAATCGTAGAACGGCTCGAACACGATCACTTCGTCGCCCGGCTCGATCAGGCCCAACAAACACGCGGCGAGCGATTCCGTGCCGCCCGAGGTCACCATCACCTCGGTCCAGTCCACGTCCACGTTGAAATAGCGCTTCCCGTTGGCCGCCACCGCCTTGCGCAGTTCGGCGAGGCCCATCATCGGCGGGTACTGGTTGGACTTCTCCATGGCCTCGGCGGCTTTCGCGCGCACGTCGTCGGGGCCGTTGTCGTCGGAAAAGCCCTGGCCGAGGTTCAGGGCGTTATGTTCGGTGGCCAGCGCCGACATCACTGTAAAGACAGTGGTAGGCAGGCCGGACAGGACACTGTTCGTGGGCTTCATGGGTCGCACCTATAAAGGGTGCGATGGGGGCCTGTGAAGCTTAAGAGGATAAATTTCCTGGGATTTAGCCCTCGGCCCCGCGGCTTTTTAAGGGCCGGGCCCAGGCGGCGCCCCTCAAAAAGTTCACTCCCGTCTCGTGAAACGAGCTATGAATGGCCATGTCAAAAGAACTCATCCAGGTTCCGCTCCACGACGCCGCCTTCGACGATACGGTCACGGCCAAGACGGCGGTCCCCGCCTCCGGTGAATTCGTCGATGCCAGGGTTGCCCCGCGCGGCAGCCTCGAAACCCTCAGTCATGAAGAAGTCGCCAAGCTGCTCGACCGCGGGCAGGGCGGTCTCTATCCGCTTCTCAGGCGCTGTGCGCTCGCCGTCCTGAATGCCGGCAGCATCAGCGACGATGCCCGTGAACTGTTCGGGAAATTCCACGATTTCGAACTGAAGATCATCCAGCAGTCCTTCGGCATCGAGCTCGAGGTCATCAACGCCCCCGCCATCGCCTTCGTGGACGGCGAGATGATCCGCGGCGTGAAGGAGCTCTTGTTCGCGGTCCTGCGCGACATCGTCTATGTCTCGAACGAAGTGGTCGAGAGCGGACGCTTCAATCTCTCCCAGCCCGAGAGCATCACCAACGCCGTCTTCCATATCCTGCGCAACGCCCGTGTGCTCGGCGCCCAGAAGCCCGATCTCGTGGTGTGCTGGGGCGGCCATTCCATCAGCCGCGAGGAATACGAGTACACCAAGCGCGTCGGCTATGAATTGGGCCTGCGCGGCCTCAACGTCTGCACCGGCTGCGGCCCCGGCGCCATGAAGGGCCCCATGAAGGGCGCCAACATCGGTCACGCCAAGCAGCGCATCAAAACCGGCTGCTACATCGGCCTGACGGAGCCCGGCATCGTCGCCGCCGAGCCGCCGAACCCCATCGTCAACCAGCTCGTCATCATGCCGGACATCGAAAAGCGCCTGGAGGCCTTCATCCGCCTCGGCCACGGCATCGTCATCTTCCCGGGCGGCGTCGGCACCATGGAGGAAATCCTGTTCCTCCTCGGAACCTTGCTCGATCCCGCCAACGCCGACGAGCCGATGCCGCTGATCTTCACCGGCCCCAAGTCGGCCGCCGCCTATTTCCAGCGCATCGACGAGTTCATCGCGCTGACCCTGGGGCCGGACGCGCGCAAGCGCTACCAGATCATCGTCGACGATGAAGCCGAAGTCGGCCGTGCCATGGTGCGCGGTTTCGCGCAGGTCCTGGCCCACCGCAAAAAGGTCGGCGAAGCGTTCAACTTCAATTGGAACCTCAAGATCCCCGAAGGCTTCCAGCGTCCGTTCGAGGTCAGCCATGACTCGGTGGCGCGCCTCGACCTCCACCTGGGCCGCCCCGTGTACGCGCGCGCGGTGGCGCTACGGCGCCTGTTTTCGGCACTCGTGGCCGGGAACGTGAAGGAAAACGGGATTCGCCAGATCGAGGAGAACGGCCCCTTCCTGGTCCACGGCGACCGCGCCCTGGTCGAACCCCTGGACGACCTGCTCGCCCAATTCATCGCCCAGAACCGCATGAAGCTGTCCGGCGACTACAAGCCCGTGTATCGGATCGTCGCCTAAAACCGGACCCGAACACCGGCCGTCATCCTGGGGCGAAAGCCCAGGATCCAGGGGTGTCCCGTTTCTGTTTTGAGCAACACCACGCCGTGCTGGGTGCGATGCACCAGCGCAAGCGGCCCTATTTTTTCCGGGAAGAGGCAAATGATGCTGCCGAGTAGGATTGAACTACCGACCTCCCCCTTACCAAGATTGAGGCTACCACGGAATCTCAAACATTTATCGCGCTTCTCGTGTCGAAAAATCACTCGAAGTTCGATTTCTGTTCACGGCAAACCGCACAATTGTACGAAAGAGCAGGTTCCTAAACACTTTGACGACGCCACTCTTCGCCCGGTCTGCGTCTTGAGCGATGTGTGTTACTATGACGTGGAGGTATGAGAAGGGGGGCGCATGGGTTGTTCGCGATTGACAGTGTTAAGTCTAGCTATTCTTTGCATTGCCTCTGCTGCAAACGTGAAGGCGGACTCCGCTACCGACTTCGTTAAAGTCACCTGTCTTCCCGAAGTCGACTTGTTCGAAATAGAACAGGTCACGCTAAACGACTTAGCTGTTGGCGGTGAGAGCCGCCTGGAAAGTTGGCGCAAAAATGGATTTGTTAGCCCTCGTAAGCTGAGCGCTAAGTGCGCGCTCAAATCTGTCACGGTGCAGTATGACGTTGATCAGGAGGCAGGAAGCGCTCGCCAATGCGGAGCACATCCAGAAATCACAGCGTCACTGAAGATAGATTCGACGGTTTGGTTCGAGAATATTTGGTTTGGAAATTCGTGTCGGGGCTATCCCACGGTAACGAAAGTTTCGTTGTCTCCCGAGGGCGGTATAGCTGAAGTGTGCTTTGCGCCGCGCGGGGAGGATCATCAGTATTGCCAAGTGGTGCTAGGGAACCCAGGGGCGCCCGAGGGCGACCTAATTCCAGTTACTCGCTCAAAGCTCGACAACTATGCCCGAGAAATCGGCACTAACTATCCTAGGTTTCGCTAGCGGAAGTACGCCGAACCACTAGCGCGTGAGATGGCTACGACCAGTGTAGGGCGCGGTACTTCCTATAGGCCACTCAGTAGACAATGCTACTGCGGCTCTGCACTGCTCAATTGTACGAAAGAGCAGGTTCCTGCTTCTGCGCTAAAGCGCTGAAAAGAATGGTGCTGCCGAGTAGGATTGAACTACCGACCTCCCCCTTACCAAGGGGGTGCTCTACCACTGAGCTACGGCAGCGACACCAGGATCGGAGGGCGCTCGGCCCTCCAAAGCGGCGCGGAACATGCCACAAGCCCTCTGGCGGCGCAAGCAACCGTCATATAGGTCTTATCCCCTGATTTTACTGCGATATCCCAGGACTGGGGAAAAGCGCCCATGACCTCCCGCGACCCAAAGCCGCCCGGCAAACCACGGGAAAAACCCGCCTTGGACGCCGCCAAGGACCGCCTTGCCGCCGCCCTGCGCGAGAACCTCAAGCGCCGGAAGGCGCAAGAACGGGGGCGCGACGCCAAAACCGGGCCGAAACCCGAAGATTGAGAGGCCGCTAACTTGAGGGGTTGTCCCCCGTAAGCTACAAGCGGACCACCACTCGCATTATTCGCCTTTAGGACCCCTTCGCATGTCCGTACTGCCCGATACCTGGATCCGTAAGATGGCCGCGCAGCACGGCATGATCACGCCGTTCGCCGACCGCCAGCACCGCGAAGGCATCATCTCCTACGGTGTCTCCTCTTACGGCTACGACGCGCGCGTCAGCCGCGAGTTCAAGATATTCACCAACGTCGATTCCGCGGTCGTCGATCCAAAGGACTTCTCCAACGCCGGCTTCGTCGACCGCGACACCGACGTTTGCGTCATTCCGCCCAACAGTTTCGCGCTGGCCCGCACCGTCGAATACTTCAAGATCCCGCGCGACACCCTGGTGATCTGCCTCGGCAAGTCCACCTACGCGCGCTGCGGCATCATCGTGAACGTCACGCCGCTCGAGCCCGAGTGGGAAGGCCATGTGACCTTGGAATTCTCCAACACCACCACACTTCCGGCCAAAATCTACGCCAATGAAGGCGCCGCGCAGTTCATCTTCCTGAAGGCCGACAGCCTGTGTGAAACCTCCTACGCCGACCGCAAGGGCAAATACCAGGGCCAGAAGGGCGTCACCCTCCCGCGCCTCTAACCATCCCTTTCTTTTTCTCCTCCCCTGAAAGGGGAGGGCCGGGAGGGATCGTTTTTTTAGAGACTGAGAAGAAAGCACATCCATTGGACTCCATCCGTATCCTCGGCGGCAAACCTCTCCACGGTGAAATCGTCATCGGCGGCGCGAAGAACGCGGCGCTCCCTCTGATGGCCGCGGCGCTGCTCACCGATCAGCCGCTGACCCTCACCAACATGCCCGAGCTCGCCGACATCGGCACCATGGCGAACCTTCTGCGCCAGCACGGCGTGCGCATCGACCGCTCCGACTTCGGCGCCGGCAGCAACATCGCCGAAGCCGGCCCCACCGGCCGCACCATGACCCTCACCGCCGACAAGATCACCTCCATCACCGCGCCCTATGACCTCGTGCGCCGCATGCGCGCCTCGGTCCTCGTGCTCGGTCCCCTGGTCGCGCGCATGGGCGAAGCGAAAGTCTCGCTGCCGGGTGGCTGTGCGATCGGCACGCGCCCGGTCGACCTGCATCTGAAAGCGCTCGAAGCCCTCGGCGCCAAGATCGAAGTGCAGTCCGGCTACATTCACGCCACCGCGCCCGGCGGCCTCAAGGGCGCGAATATCGTGTTCCCCAAGGTCACCGTGGGCGGCACGGAAAATCTCCTCATGGCCGCCACGTTGGCCAAAGGCGACACGGTGCTCGAGAACGCCGCGCGCGAGCCGGAAATCTCCAATCTCGCCGAATGTCTCAACGCCATGGGCGCGGACATCGGCGGCATCGGCACCGGCACGCTGCGGATCAAAGGCGTCTCGTCGCTGCGCGCCGCGCGCGTGCCCGTCATCGCCGACCGTATCGAAACCGGCACCTATGCCATCGCCGCCGCCATCACGCGCGGCAAGGTAAAGCTCACCGGGACGCGGTACGATCTCCTGGATTCCGTCTTCGCCGCCATGCGCCAGGCCGGCGTCGTCGTGGAACCGGGCGACAACAGCGTCACCGTGTCCGCCGAGACGGGTGAACTCGTCGGCGTCGATGTGATGACCGAACCCTATCCGGGTTTCCCCACCGACATGCAGGCCCAGTGGATGGCGCTCATGGCCACCGCCAGCGGCGCCTCCATGATCACCGAAACGATTTTCGAAAACCGCTTCATGCATGTGCCCGAACTGACGCGCTTCGGCGCCGAGGTGAACGTGCACGGCTCCTCGGCCATCGTGCGCGGCCGCAAAAAGCTCTCGGGCGCCCCGGTGATGGCGACCGACCTGCGTGCGTCCGTCTCGCTCATCCTCGCCGGCCTTGCCGCCGAAGGCGAAACCCTGGTCAACCGCGTCTATCACCTCGACCGCGGCTACGAGCGCCTCGAGGAAAAACTGGGCGCTTGCGGCGCTCACGTCGAACGCATCACCGGCGGCTAAATATGAGTGAGAGCACGGGACAACGCCCGCGCTCCATCGTCCGCATCGAATTGGACGAGCGCTCGTTCCTGCGCCGCCGTCCCGAGGTCGAGCACGAGCGTGAAGTCGCGCTCTTCGACCTGCTCGAGGAAAATACATTCTGCCTGAAGGCCGAGGGGACTTGTCCGGGTCCCTATCACCTTCATCTGGCCTTGCGCGAAGACCGTCTCGTCTTCGACGTGCGCGACACCGAAGGCGCGCCGCAGAAGGAGGTCGTGCTCCCCATCCGCCCCTTCCGCATGGTGATCAAGGACTACTTCCTGGTCTGCGAAAGCTACTTCGACGCCATCAAGACCTCGTCGCCCTCGCAGATCGAAGCCATCGACATGGGCCGGCGCGCGCTCCACAACGAGGGCGCCCAGATGCTCGAAGAACGCCTGCGCGAGCATGTCGATCTCGACCACAACACCTCGCGCCGCTTCTTCACCCTCCTCTGCATCCTTCATATGCGGGGTTAGCCATGAGCGCAGCGAAAATGGCCAGAGCGGAAATGGGGTCAGATACGAATAACCCCGAAGATTCTGCATGTTTGGCAGGCCCGCCGTCTTTTTCGTGTCTGACCCCTTTTCCGCGGTCAACGCGCTCCCCGGCGGCACAGGGTTAGCTCCATGCAAATCCTCCCCAGCGCCGTCCTCTTCTGCTGCAACCTCAACGAAGTCCGCTCGCCCATGGCCGAAGGCATCCTCAAGCGCTTCCACGGCAGCCGCATCTTCGTCGATTCCGCGGGCGTGACGCAGGGCGGCCAGGACCCCTTCATGATCGAGGTCATGCGCGAGATCGGCGTCGACATGTCGCGCCACCGGCCGAAAACCCTCGGCAGCCTCGAGACCGACGCCTTCGAACTCGTCATCGCGCTTTCCCCTCAGGCAAAAGCCCGCGCCGAGGACCTCACCCGCTATACCCATTGCGAGGTGCGCACCTGGGACATCCCCGATCCCACCCGCGCCGAAGGCAACCGCACCGCGCGCCTGGCCGCCTACCGCCAGGTCCGCGACCAGATCCGGGACAAGATCCTCGAGCTCTTCCCCCGCGAGGACGATTAACCTTGACCAAATATGGGGGCATTCGCACATTGCGGGCGCATGACCTTTATCCTCGCCTCAGCTTCGCCGCCCCGGGCCCGCGAGCGGGCCATCGACAAAAGAAGGCGCGGCGCCAGTGACGACCCGTTTTATCCTCGCCTCAGCTTCGCCGCCCCGGGCCCGCGAGCAGAAAAAAGTGGCGAGCGGTTTTTTCGGCCGCGAGCGGGCCATCAACAAAAGAAGGCGCGGCGCCAGTGACGACCCGTTTTATTCTCGCTTCAGCTTCGCCGCGCCGCTTACAGTTGCTCGAACAGATCGGCCGTAGGCCCGATCTCGTCGCGCCGTGCGACATCGACGAGACGCCGCTGAAGGAAGAAACACCGCGCGCGCTCGCCGGCCGCCTGTCCATCGCGAAAGCCAAGGCCGCCGCCGCCGCCCATCCCGGCGTGCTCATCCTCGCCGCCGACACCGTGGTCGGCGCGGGCCGGCGCATCCTCGACAAGACCGAGGACGAAAAGCGCGCGCGCCGGATCCTCGCGCTGCTCTCGGGCCGCCGCCACCGCGTCTACGGCGGCATCGCCGTGGTGGCGCCCAACGGCAAGCTGACCTCGCGCATCGTCATGACCCAGGTGATGTTCAAGCGCTTAAGCGACGCCGAGATCGAAGCCTACCTCCAAACCGGCGAATGGCGCGGCAAGGCCGGCGCCTACGGCATCCAGGGCCGCGCCGGCGCCTTCGTGCCCTGGATCAACGGCTCCTACACCAACATCGTCGGCCTGTGCGTCCATACGGCCGAAAAGCTGCTGTCGGCGGCTTCGGCGTAATTTCATTATAAAAAAGCGGTCGCTTCAGCATTCTAATGCGGATCAAGGGCTTGGTCCCCGTCGGCGGCCCGGCGGGGAGGGCTTCGTTAAGCGTGGATTAACGCGAAACCGGCAAGGTAGCCTCGCACCATTTTCTCTACCGTGCGACGGGATTTTCTATGACCGGGCCTCTGCCCGATGCTTCCGACGCGGTTGCCGGATTGGCCGCGCTGCGGGCGTCGATGGACAACCCAAACAATCGCTTCAACGCCGGCGCGGACAGCGCCGCCGCGCGGATGAAGGCGCGTGCGCCGGTCATGCTCCATCATCGCCCGAAGTTCCGGCTCTCGCGCACCGACGCCGTCTTCACCATGGGCTCCTGCTTCGCCCGCAACGTCGAACATGCGTTGATCGGCGCCGGCGTGCGCGTGTTGCCCGAGGCCTGGGAGTTCCCGCCCGAATTCATGCATCCCGACGCCGCGGCCCGTGCGCGCCTCGCCACCGGCCATCATCGCCATATCATCACGCGCTCCGTGCTCAACCGTTATACGCCGGCGTCGATGCTCAACGCGTTCCAGCGCACGCTTGAACCGGACTCCTGCAGCGCGCCGCAGAAGGGCCTCGTTCACATCGACGAAGACCGCTGGTTCGATCCGCACACCAAGGACACCGCGTTCCAGGGCCTGCGCGAAAGCCTCATGGTGCGCTACCTGGTCGAGGAAGCGGCCAAAACCATGCACCGGGCGAGCGCGATTTTCCTCACCCTGGGCCATACGGAAACCTGGTTCGATTCCGAAACCGGCTTGGTGCTGAATGTCGCGCCGCCGCCGCTTTTGATCCGCAAGGCGCCGGAGCGGTTCCGGTTCGCCAATGCGGCCTACACCGATGCGCTCGAAGCGCTGGAACGGATATTCAGTCTGGTCGCGCGCCATATCCGCGCCGACATGAAGTTCATCGTCACGGTTTCGCCGGTGCCGCTCAACACCACCTTCACGTCGCGGGATATCGTCACGGCGAATACCTATTCCAAATCCGTCTTGCGGTCCGTGGCGGAAACGTTCTGCAACCGTCATGCGGCGGCCGATTACTTCCCCAGCTACGAAATGGTGACGGCGACGCATCCCGACCTCGCCTGGGACGCCGATCGCATGCACGTGCCTCACGCCTTGGTGGAGTCCATCGTCGCCCGCTTCACCGCGAGTTATTTCCCGGATCTGGCCTCGACGCCGGACGCCGCCGCTGTGCCGGCGTGAGGGCCCCTTGAAGCGCATCTCGCTCCTCCTGCCGCTGTTCCGGCCGAACGTCCAAGCCACGTTTGAGAATTGGCAGGGCGGCCGCATCTACATCGAGAATTTGGCGCGCATCCTGTCCGCCTTGCCGGAGAACGAGCGCCCGGCGATTTATGTCACCACCGACGAGAGCATCGACCTCCCGGTCCTGCGCGCCCTGTTCCGCCAAGCGGCGGTCGAGGGGATCTTCCGCCCCGACGGTTATCCGGTTCTGCTGAAACCCTCCTTGAAGGCGGCGCTCCTGGGCGACGATCACCAGCCGCGCACCGGCGACATCCGCAAGTTGCTCGCGGATGTCGATGTCACGTTCCCCGTCCTGCAGGCCGATGTGCACGTCGCGAACGGGCTCCATTGGATCCCCGACTTCCAGCACAAATACCTGCCCGAGATGTTTAGCCGGGACGAGTTGGCCCAGCGCGACCGCAACTTCGAAGCGATCGCCCGGCGCCGCCGCTTCCTGCTCCTCTCCAGCAAGGCCGCGCGGACCGACTGCGAGCGCTTCTATCCGAATTCCCGCGCCCGCACCTTCATCTGGTCCTTTGCCAGCAGCCTCGAGGCCGCCCCGGCCTCTCTTGCGGACCTCTGCGCGCGCCATGGCATACCGCGGAAATTCCTCTTCGCGCCCAACCAGTTCTGGAAGCATAAGGACCACGAAACCCTCTTTCGCGCCTTCGCCCGCGCCCGCGCGGAAAGGCCGGATCTCGCGCTTGTTTGCACCGGCGCCGGCATCGACTACCGCAACCCCGGCCTTTACGGCGAACTGCGCGCTTTCATCACGGCAAATGGCCTCGACGGCGGCGTGCACTTTCTCGGCGTGGTGGCGAACGACGTCCTCGTGCAGCTGTTCCAGCATGCCGCGGCTGTCGTTCAGCCTTCGCGGTTCGAGGGCTGGAGCACGGTGGTCGAGGATGCCAAGGCTTTGGGTCGTCCGCTCTTTATCTCGGACTTGCCGGTTCATCGCGAGCAGGCGGAATCGGCGGTGTCGCCGTTCCACTTCTTCCGCACGGGCGACCCCGCCGATCTCGCGGCGCGCCTCAGCGCCGCTTGGCCGGATCTGACCCCCGGTCCCGACCCGGACGCGCAGCGGAACGCGCAGGCCGCGCGGCGCCTGCGCGCCGATGAAAGCGCGCGCGCCTTCATGGCCATAGCGGCCGAAATCCGCGCCGCGCGCGCCGCCGCACCCGCCTTTGAAGATTCGGTCGATCTGCGCGATTTGAAAATTCTATCTCTCGAGGAAAACCCGGCGCGGCACGAGGCGATCGTCGTCGCCCAGCACAACGATCCCGCGCCCGCCATCCAGCTTCTTCTTGAAAGCACCTATCTCGACAAGGACCGCGGCGCCGCGTTCGCACGGTTCCGCGCGGGCCTCGAATTCCAAACCATGCGCCGCCTGTTCGAGATCCTCGGCGTCAAACCCGATCTGCGCGTGTGTGAAATCGGCGGCGGCGGCGGCTTTCTCTCCTGGGCGCTCGTCCAGGCGGGGTTCAAGAACGTCACGCTCGTCGAACCGAACGGCGCATATACGACGGGAACGGGCTATGTGCGCACGCGGGCCGACGCCGCGGGCCTGTGCATCCATAACGACCTTGCGGCCTGGCATGGGGACGAGGAAGGCTACGACCTCATCCTCACCAAGAACTGCATCCACCACTTCAAGAACATGACCCAGGCGGCGGCGGCCATCCGCCAGAAGATGCGCCCCGGGGCCCGCTGGTTTGCTTTCCGCGAACAATTCGCCGATACGCCGCGTGAACTCTATGAACTCCTCGCCGCGCACCCGTACTGCCAGAAGTACGGCCTGTACGAATGGGCCTACCCGGCCGCGCACTATGTCGAAGCGCTGGAACTCGCGGGATTCAAGCTGGGCGCCGTTCTGCCCGCGGGCTACGCCAACCACGCGCTGGCCGCCTACCGCACCGACGAGGGGGACGCCGAGGCCCGGCACCTCACCGCGCAGGTCGACGAACTTCTGCGCAAGGGCCCTCAAGGCACCGTCAATGCCTTCTGGAATGAAGTCGCGCGCAATCGCGCCGGTAACGGCGCGGCGATGCGCTTCTTTTCACGGCCGCCGCTGATGGTCTTCGATCTTCAGGCGGTCTGAGCATGGGACAAACAGCCGCCTCCCGCGTTGCGTGGGTCACCGGCGCCGCCGGGTTCATTGGCCCGCATGTAGCCGCGCGTCTTCGCCGCGACGGCTGGCGCGTGGTCGGCATCGACCGCATGTCCGCGTCAAGCGCCATCCCCCAGGTCGTCGGCGAAATCGCGCCCGCGGTCCTCGATGAAGCGGCACGCCTCGGCGGGCCGCCCGCGATTGTTTTTCACGCCGGCGGCGCCGGCACGGTCGAGGCGTCCGCCCGCGACCCCGCGGCCTCGCACCGCGACACTGTCGCCTCGGTGGAGATCGTGCTCGGCTGGCTGCGCGTGCACGCGCCGGAAGCCGCTTTTATCCTGCCGTCGAGCGCGGCGGTCTACGGAAACACCGGCGCCGGCCCGCTCACCGAGGATACGCCGCTTGCGCCGATCTCGGTCTACGGCCGCCACAAGATGGAGGCCGAACAGGTTGCGCTTGCGGCGGCGGAGAAGGGGGCGCGGATCGCGATCCTGCGCCTGTTCTCCGTTTACGGACCCGGCCTGCGCAAACAGTTGCCGTGGGACCTCAGCCGCAAGTTCCAGGAAAAGCAGGCGCGCATCGAACTCTACGGCACCGGCGCTGAAACCCGTGACTTCCTGGCCGTCTCCGACGTGGCGGACCTGGTCGCCTTTCTCGCGCGGGCACAGTTCACCGCGCCGCTCATCGTCAACGGCGGCACCGGAATCGCGACCCGCATCGACGACTTCGCCGCTACTTTTGCCAAGGCGTCCGGCACGGCGCCGGTGATCGCCTTCAACGGCGAAACGCGGGCCGGCGATCCGCTCCATCTCTACGCCGACGTCTCGAGGCTTGCGGCCCTTGGCTTCGTGCCGCGGGGCCGCTTGGAGACCGAGCTGCAGTCTTATGTAGACTGGCTGCGAGACGCCTAGCTGATGGCCTCGTATGTGCTGGCTGGAGCGCTCATCGTAGCGATAAATCGCAGCGACTCTCCCGGAGGCGCCGTCAGGCTTGCCACGCGAAAACGGTGAGAATGAATTTTTCCGTGCGGCAGTATTCAAAAGGCGGGTTTGTGTCCGCCGGCAACCACGTCGCCTGGTGCAGGTCGCCCAGCACATAACGGAAGCCGAACTCTTCAAGGCGCGCCAGCATACGGCCGATCTTCACCGGGCCGCCGTCCATGGCGTGCACTTCCATCACGATATTGCGCGCGTTCTTCAGCGCCGCGCCGCAATCTTCGATCAGGTCGAACTCCGCGCCTTCAACGTCCAGCTTCAGAAGGTCGACGGGTTCGTTCAGATAGTTTTTCAGCCGCACCGAAGGCACCTTCACGGCGTCTGCCTGGTTTTCGGCCACATGGCCCGCGTCGTCGCTGCTCTGCGCGAAACTGACGCCGTTGTCGTGCGTCCAGACGGCAGCGGCGATGACCTCGATATCCCCATGACCAAGCGAGGCGAAATTCCTGCGGCAGGTCTCGGCGAGGGCGGAGTCGGCTTCGAAGGCTTTTATGCGCGCGGCTGAGAACCGTTCCTTGAAGAACAGCGACGCCAGGCCGATGTGCGCGCCGCAGTCCAGGATGACGGGCGCCGCGTTCGCGGTGCGGAAATTGTACAGCCGCTGCCCGAAGATCTGGCGCGTCTGGTGATAGAAACTATGGAAATCGGCGTAGTGGATGACGCGGGTGCCGGCCATGAACATGCCCGGCTTGCGCCGCGGCCAGGTGGCCGCCGCCTGCGTCAGGTTGTTCGTGATCTCGAGAAGCTGCTGGGTCAACATCCGCGCGGTTTGGACACGTTGAGGGCGGATTAATCGTTTAGACACCTTTAGTTAATTATATATGAGTCGCGGCGTCGCCCGGGCTCCCGGGCGGCGCTCCGCGGCATTTCCACGGCCCAACTGAGGCGTCCCGTGCCCCGTTTCCTTCAGGTCAACACCTTCTATCCGGACTACCTGATGGACTTCTATGCGGCGCGTCCGCAGCTCCAGCACGCGCCCTACGGTGTACAGATGGACGCCCTGCTGGACGACGAGTTCTCCGGCACGCATATCTGGACCCGGCCCCTGAAGGCGCACGGGTTCGAAACCCTCAATGTCATCGCCAACAATCCGTTCACCCAGCGCGCCTGGATGCGCGAGAACGGCTATCAGGTCGGCGAGAAGATGGACTCCGCCTTCGCCACCTTGCGCCAGATCCACGACTTCGCGCCGGACGTCTTCTACACCAACGATGTGGTCACCTTTCACGCCGGCTTCTTTAAAGCCGTCGAGAAGCGGCCTCCGGTCGTCGCCGGCTGGCGCGGCTTTCCGCTCCCGGGCAATGCCGATCTGTCGGCTTACGACCTGATCCTCACCAGTTTCGACCGCATGTTTGGGGAAGCCGCAACCAAAGGCGCGAAGCATGTCGAGCGCTTCCATCCCGGCTTTCCGGATGAATCGCCCGTTTTGCGCGAGCCGCGCGAGATCAAATACGACGTGGTGATCTCCGGTTCGGTCACGACCCAGCACCTGCGCCGCATCCAGCTCATCAACATGATCCTGGAAATGAGTCGGGAAACTCCCGGCTTCTCGGTCGGTCTCTTCACGCCGCGCCCGCAACCGTTGTCACCCTATGCTCAACTGATCAACAAGGGCGCACGCTGGGGCGTCGAGATGCTGCGTACCATACGCAGCGGCCGCATTCTGGTGAACATCGACGTCGACGCGTTCGACGGCCAGCCGCCCAATATGCGCCTGATCGAAGCGACCGGGTCCGGAGCCTTCCTGCTCACCACCCATCACCCCGAGCTCGTGAACTTCTTCGAGCCGGGCGAGGAGATCGAAACCTTCCGCACGCCGCAGGAACTGTTCTCCAAGATCAACTACTACCTTGCCATGCCGGAGCGCGCCGACGAGATCGCCCGCCGCGGCCGGGAGCGCTGCATGCGCGAACACTCGCGCTCATCCCGCGCCGTCTGGTTCGCCGATATCATGCGCAAAGCGCTGGAGCGCGGCTGATGGCGGCGAAAATCTCCCTCGTCACACCGACTTTCAATCGCGCGGCGACGCTTGCGGCGACGCTCGCGTCCCTGGAAGCGCAGCGCGGCCGCTTCGATCTTCAGTATGTAGTGGTCGACGGCGGGTCCACCGACGGCACGCTTGATCTTCTCAATGCCAAGAAGCGCCTCGTCAGCGATTGGGTCTCCGAGCCCGATGGCGGCATGTACGACGCGATCGCCAAGGGTTTCGCGCGCACGGACGGCGAGATCCTCGGCTGGCTCAACAGCGACGACACGCTGTTTCCCTGGGCCTTCGATCTCATCACACGCATCTTTAACGATGTGCCCGAGATCCAGTGGATCAGCACGCTCACCCAGGCGGCCATCGATGCCGACGGCGATATCCGTTACCTGCGTAAAGTCCCGGGTTACGCGCAGCAAGCTTTCTTTGACGGCGTTTATTTCGGGTTCGGCGGCGCGGGCGACAAACATGCGACCGACTTCATCCAGCAGGAATCCACCTTCTTCCGCCGGCCCTTGTGGGAACGCGCGGGTGAGCCTGCTTTGCGCAGCCAATCTTTGGCCGGCGACTTCGCGCTCTGGACCGCCTTCATGGCCGAAGCGCCGCTCGTCGGTGTGGACGCGCCTCTTGGGGCGTTCCGCATCCATAGCGCCGGACAACTGAGCCGTGGACAGCGCGAAAAGTATGTGGACCAATGTAAAGCCGCGCTCGGCGCGGCGCGGGGCAAGTTGAACTACGCGCCGCGCGGCGTTGAAGGCGCGGCGGCCTATACCGGGATTTACGCCGAGAAGCGCGCGCCCGAGCAGGAACATAGTTCCTGGCACGTGGTCGAGCGGCAGTTCCATGTTCTGCCGCGCGGCGATCTCAAGACGGCGCTCAATCAGCGGCTTGTGTTCTAAGGGGGGACTCGCGCGTGGAAATTCCGAAACCGGCGGCCGAGCGCATGATGTGGGCCTTGATGGAATCCGCCAAGGATTTTGCCGAAGCCAACCCTGAGCGTTTCTCCAAGGTCGCGCTGTCGCATCGCAACGCGCTGATGCGCATCAAGAAGCGCGGCGTGGCGGTGTCCACCATCATCGACCTCGGCGCGGCGCGCGGCGAATGGTCGAAGATGGCGCGCACCGTCTACGCCGACGCCAAGGCCCACCTGATCGAAGCCAATCATCACTGGGAGCGCGAGCTCCATCAACTCGCCGCGGAACCCGCATATACCTATGTCATTGCCGCAGCGGGACCCTCCAAGGGCGTGGGCCACTTCCAGTTTTCGCCCGATCCCTTCGGCGGCGCGGGCACCTCGGCGGATGATCCGAAGGGCGTGCGCGTGCCGCAAATCAGCGTCGATGGTGAATGCGTGGAGAAGGGGCTCGTCGCGCCTTTCCTTCTGAAGTTCGACACGCACGGCTTCGAACGTGAAATCCTCAAAGGCTGCACAGAGACGTTGAAGTCCACCAGCCTTATCGTCATTGAGGCCTACAATTTCGGCCCGCGCGAAAAGCGCTTCCCGGCCATGCTGGAACTCCTGGAAGATATGGGCTTTCGCTGCATCGACATTGGCGAGCCGCTGTTCCGCGATCACGACCGCAGCTTCTGGCAGATGGACTTCTTCCTGGTGCCGGTGGATCGCCCGGAGTTCCAGTACGGCTCTTTCAAGTAACGGCCGCCCTTGCGCATCCTTCAGGTCAATACCCTGGATGTCCAAGGCGGCGCCGCTCGTGCGGCCTACCGCCTGCATCGCGGGCTCGTGTCCATCGGCGCGAACAGCACTTATTTCGTGCGCGAGAAGCGCACCCGCGACGACACCGTGCGCAAATTCATTCCCGACCCGTCGCCGGCCGCCGTGGCCCACCGCGCGCAGGCCAAGGCCGAACGCGATGCGGCGTACGACGCCTATAAAGCGACGCGAAGCCCCGACATCGAGCAGTTCAGCCAAGAACGCGTCGACGGCGACGAGAACTTCTTCATCCAGCGACCGCGCGCCGACATCATCAATCTTCATTGGGTTGCGGGCTTCGTCGATTATCCGCTGTTCTTCACGCCGGAGCGCATCGACGTTCCGGTGGTCTGGACCCTTCATGATATGAACCCCTTCACGGGGGGCTGCCACTTCGACCAGGAATGCGGGCGCTTCCAAACGCGCTGCGGCGCCTGTCCGCTTTTGGGGTCGACCGAGACCGAAGACCTGACCACGCGGATCTTCGACGCCAAGCAGCGCATCTTCGCCAATTGGCCGGCCGACCGCCTGCATATCGTTGCACCCAGCAACTGGCTTGTGGATGTGGCGAAGTCGAGTGCGCTGTTCGGAAAGTACGATGGCACCTGCATCCCCAACAGCATCGAAACCGCTCTCTTCAAGCCCACCGACAAGATGGCGGCCCGCGCCGCGCTCGGCCTGCCGCAGCATGCCCGCATTGTTTTGTTCATGTCGCATCAGGTCAGTCTGGCGCGAAAAGGCTTCCGTGAACTCGTTCAGGCGCTGGCGCTGGTCCCCGGCAATCAGGACATTCTCCTGATCGGCGTCGGCGACAAAACGAACGTCGCTATCGACGCGCCTGTGAAGGTCGCCATGGTGAACTATATCGGGGATGACGCGACCGTCGCCGCGCTCTACAGCGCCGCCGATGTGACCGCTGTCCCCTCGAAGCAGGACAATCTTCCCAACACGATGCTGGAGTCCATGAGTTGTGGAACGCCAGTCGTCGGCTTCGGCGTCGGCGGCATTCCCGACATGGTGAAGGAGGGCGAAACCGGTTTCCTCGCGTCTCCCGGTAGTATCCCGGGCCTCGCCGGGGCCTTCATGGCCGCCTTTGCGGATCTTGACCGTCTGCGGGATTGTGGCGTGCGTGCGCGGGCGCGGGTCGAGGCCATCCATGCGCCCGAGGTGCAGGCGAAGGCCTATCTTACGCTCTATGAAAAACTGACCTCCGGCCGCCGCTAACGCTTGCCGAAAACCGTCAGGCCTTGTGCGTCGCGATGCGTCAGCAGCGTGACCGCGTTCGCCATCATCTCAGCATGCTCTTTCGACGGCGCGGTGAAGAATTTCATCGCCCGGTCCGACATGCGCTTCTGGAAGTCCGCTTCCGCGGCAGGTGTCCGTTCGCGCTTGTTGGTGATGAACTCGATGTATTCCATCACCTCTTCGTGCACGATCGTCAGCAACTCCTGATCGATCGCGAAACCCTCCGAGCGGAGGAGGAAGCGAATGAGCGTCGGCGAATAGACGTTGATATGCCCGTAGCTCAGGCAATGTTCGTAGTTCTTGTCCACGCCCTGGCGGTAGTCGAGTGGAACTTCGACCAAATGCCGCGGCGCCACGCGGCGCAATTCGCGCAGCAGCACGCGCTCATATTCCACATGTTCCAGCACATGGCACAGGATGACGGCGTCGAAAGCATCGTCGCCGTAGGGAATTTCGTAACCGTTGAACCAGGACACCTTGGCGAGGCCCTGTATGCCGCGCCTCTCGATGGCGGCGATGCCCGAGCGCGAAATTTCAAGGGCGTGGAACTCTTCACCAAAGCCCATGGACTGCAGATGCTTGAGCACGCTGCCTTCGCCCGCGCCGACTTCCAGCACGCGCTTCGGCTTGAAGCCGGCGCGATTGCAAACCTCGGCGAGGTTCTTGGCCTTGAACTTGGCGCCCAGGTCGCGCCACGCGTTGGCGCCGTCATAGAACTCGTCGTAGTCCGCCGACACGGCGCTCTTGAGGATGATCTCGGTGGTCGGAAGGCTCACGGCGTATTCCCCAGGTCGTTCTCTCGTGCGGACTTGCCTGCAGAATGTCAGATAGACCCCGCGGGTGTCTTTTTTGTTAACTTTTTGCTGGTAGTCAGGCCCATGGTGCAATCCATCCGAGTCCGCCCATGATCTTGTCCCTGACCCACAAGTTCCTGTTTATCCATGTCTATAAGGTGGCCGGCACGTCCATTGTGCAGGCCCTGGGCAGGACGGATGTCCGCAAGGTCCTGGGCAAAGAACATCCCAAGACGACGTCGTTGTACTTGCGCTGCTCCGGCGTCAATCCACGCTTCGTATGGATGGAAGATCATGCGCTGGCCAAGAACGTACGTCCGATGATGCGCCGCCAGACGTTCGACTCTCTCTATAAAGTCGGGTTTGTCCGCAACCCGTGGGATCTCCAGCTGTCGCTCTACAAGTACAATATCAAGTACCCCCAGTTTCAGCACGCGCGACGGGATTTCAGCTCCTTCGAACGGTTCATCATGTCTGCGCCGGAAGACGAGTTTCCGGATGGCCAGCAGAAGCGGTTTCTTTTTGACGACGACGGCAGCCAGCTTGTCGATTTTATCGGGCGCTATGAGAACCTGGCCGCGGACTTCCGCAAAGTCTGCCGCGAGATCGGCATGGAAGATACCGAACTCGAACATCACAACGCGACCGAACATGCGCACTGGTCCACCTATTACACGCCGGCCATGTTCGATAAGGTGCGCCGCCAGGCGCGGGCGGATATCGCGGCCTTCGGTTATGCCGAAGATCCGTCCGCCTACGCAATTCACTAAGTCCGGGACCAATGGCGACAATTCTGGTGACAGGCGGCGCCGGCTACGTCGGCAGCCATGCATGCAAGGCGCTGGCGCGCGCCGGCCATGTGCCCGTCACCTATGACAGCCTCATTCGCGGCCATCGCGAGTTGGTGAAATGGGGCCCGCTTGAGGTCGGCGACATTCACGACAAGGCGCGCCTGATCGAGGTCATGAAGGCGCATCGCCCCGCGGCGATCATGCACTTCGCGTCCTTCATTTTCGTCAATGAATCGGTCGCGCAGCCCGATCTCTATGAATGCAACATCGTCGGCGGCACGCAAACGTTGGTGGACGCGATGGCCGCGCGAGGTATCGGCGCCCTGGTTGTTTCAAGCTCGGCCGCGGTCTATGGGATTCCCTCGCACACGCCGATCACCGAGGATGCACCCTGCCGGCCGGTCAATCCTTATGGCGCGGCCAAGCTGAAAATGGAGCAGGCGCTGGCGCGCGCGCAGCGCGATCATGGCCTGTCCTGGGTCGCCTTGCGCTACTTCAATGCGGCGGGCGCCGATCCCGAGGGTGAAACCGGTGAATGGCACGAGCCGGAAAACCACCTGATCCCGCTCGTACTCGACGCGGCGCTCGGCAAGAGCGAGGCTATCACCATCAACGGCGATGATTATCCCACGCGGGACGGCACCTGCGTGCGCGACTATATCCACGTCATGGATCTCGCCGAGGCGCATCTCCTGGCGTGGCGCTACGCGATTGGGAACGGCGGCGGCGCGGCTTTCAATCTTGGCACCGGCCATGGGGCCTCGGTGCTGGACGTGGTGACCACGGCCCGCAAGGTGACCGGGCACAATATCCCCGTCAGGGCCGGTCAACGCCGCGACGGCGATCCGCCCGCCTTGGTCGCGGATGCCGGCGCCGCACAGCGCATTCTAGGCTGGGCGCCGCGGCGCTCGGACCTTGCGTCCCAGATCGCGGACGCCTGGGCGTGGCATCTGACGTTACGCAAATAAAAAAACCCGCGGCTTTGGGCCGCGGGCTTCTGTTGTCGGTGGCGGAATTTAGATCCCGCAGGTCGCTTCGGCGCCGGTGAGGTTGTAGCCGCTCTCGTCGATGTTCAGCTTTTCCACCATGCCGTCATTGACGATCATCGAGAAGCGCTTGCTACGCATGCCGAGCCCGGCTTTGGTGACGTCGAATTCAAGACCGATGGCTTTGGTGAATTCGCCGTTTCCATCCGCGAGCATCATGACTTTATCGCCGACGTTCTGGGACTTGCCCCAGGCGTCCATGACAAACGCGTCGTTTACGGCCATGCAGGCGATGGTGTCCACGCCCTGCGACTTGATCTTGTCGTAGTTGGCGACGTAGCTCGGCAGGTGTTGCTTCGAGCAAGTCGGGGTGTAGGCGCCGGGCACGGCGAAGAACACGACCTTCTTGCCCTTGAAGATTTCGTCCGTCGAAACTTCCTTCTGGCCGTCCGGTCCCATCACGCGGAACTTGCCCGCCGGGAGTTTGTCGCCCTGTTTGATCGCCATGGTGTCCTCTAATCGCTAAGAGTTATAAAAAGGAAGGGCCGCGCGGTCCGCGGCGGCGGCCTAATCTAAAGCGCGCTTGCGTCTTTTCCAAATGGTTCGTGGGGGGTTTGAATTCGCATGGATAATCTTGCTCATCTGCCCGATTACTTCGGTCATGGCCGCACGATTTCGGCGAAAACGCCTATGTGGAATGACGGCACGCCGGTGCCGTGGATGACCTATCCCGCGATTTGCTATCTCAATCAGCTCGACTTTTCCGCAAAGCAGATCTTCGAATACGGGTGCGGCGCCTCGACGCATTATTGGGCCCGCCGCGCAAAACAGGTTTATTCTGTCGAACATGATGCGCCGTGGTTCGAGCGCACGCGCGCCTTTCCGCTCGCGAACGCCGAAATCTCACTGGCGACCGGCAAGGACTATGTGCAGGCGGTTCGCAGGAACGCGCCTCACGATGTCATTGTCGTCGATGGCCGCTGGCGCGCCGACTGCACGATTGAAAGCCATGGCTTCCTCGCCCCTGGCGGCATGATCATCATCGACAACTCCGAGCGCTACCCGGTGTTGAATGAGTTCCTGCGCGGCAAAGGATTCATTCAGGTCGATATGGTCGGATACGGACCGCAGAATACGTACATCTGGTGTACGTCATTCTTCCTGTCTCGGGACTTCTCGATCGGCCCTGCAAAAGCGCATCAACCCTATGCGGGGCCCGGCATGCTGGATGCGCTCGAGAACATGCCCCATCACGCCGTCGATAATAAACCCACGCTGACCTAGCGTTGTTAGCCGCGTACTTTGTACAAGATGTCGTGGTGCGAC
Source organism: Rhodospirillaceae bacterium (assembly GCA_041919675.1). Taxonomy (GTDB): domain Bacteria; phylum Pseudomonadota; class Alphaproteobacteria; order Rhodospirillales; family Rhodospirillaceae; genus SHVO01. The sequence continues at coordinate 24,130 of JAYRTJ010000038.1, forward strand.
AGCTTCTCGATCCGCTCGTAGTGTGGGGCGAGATAGGCGTCCATCGCCGACTCATCGCGGACTTCGATCAAAAGCCACGTCGGTCGATGACGTGTCCAGTCGATGCCTTGCAGAGCGGGGATCTCGAAGCCTTCGATATCCAAGGACAGTACATCGACGTGCGTGATGCGATGCTTATCGAGGATTGAGCTGATGGTGCGTCCCCGGGCCTGGAAGTTTTCGATCTTCTCGCCGCGCAGGTGCTGAATTCCTCTCGTGACGTGATCGTCTTCCCACGCGCGCGTCTCCGCCGAGTTGCGCGTGACCGTCATCAGATTGCAGTAGGTCAGCGTCATGATCTCGCCCGTGCGCTCCGGCGGCACCAGGGCGCCCCACTCGACCAACGCGTCCGGCCGGTTCACCGTGCATTCGAAAAAGCGCTTCGGGATCGGCTCGACCAGGATGGAACGCCAGCCTCGATAGCGCTCAAAATACAGACTATTGCTTTGATTGATGCCGTCGTTGGCGCCGGCCTCGAAGATGACGCCGCCGTCAAAGTCGACAAAGCGTTCGAGTTTCCGGTCGAGGTCGTTGAGGCTGAAATATTGGCGGGCTGTGTCCATTGGCGTGTACGCGGCTATGAATGCGTCACCCTACGCAGTCTTGCGTCGAACTCCAAACGCTTTGGGAATTTAATTCGCGTAACGCGGCCGCATCACGTCCTCGGCCGCGCGCAGCAAAAGGTGGAGCCCGGCTTTTGCGCCCGCGCGCGGCCTCTTGAAAAAAGGAAGCTCACGCCGAAGGCGCTTTAATTCGCGTAACTCGGCCGCATCACGTAGTGGCTGCCGCGGAATTCCCCGAAATACGAACCCACCTCCGGGTGCTGCACGGGGTCGCCCGATTCATCGGCCAGCAAATTCTGCTGCGAGACATAGGCGACATAGTGCGTCTGTGCGTTCTCGGCCAGCAGGTGATAGAACGGCTGATCCTTGTTCGGACGCACGTCCTCCGGGATCGACTGCCACCATTCCTCGGTGTTGGCGAACTGCGGATCGACGTCGAAGATCACGCCGCGGAACGGAAACAGGCGGTGCTTCACCACCTGGCCGATCTTGAACTTGGCTTCTCTGGATTCCATGACGCGCGCCGGACGTGCCGGTCTCCTCGAACTTCGAGCCCCCACAATAGGAATCCGCGCGTCCGCGGTCCAGTGGGGCTGGTTAAATATTTGATATCTAATAATAATTATCTCTCCAGCGCCGTGCACGGCGCACGCGGCGTTCCATGCGCTTTTCCATTTCCGCTGCATGGAGGAACCGAGGCGATCTGGTTAGGATGGCTGCGGGGAATGTGGGGACATTGAGCCATGGGCTCGCCGGTTATCCAGAAATCGCTGCGCCGGGGATCGGTGCGTCTCAAACGCGGCGCCGCCGCCGCGCTGCTCGGTGCGCTCGGCGTGGCGTTCATGGTGGACCGTTCCGGCCATCATTTCACGTCGCAAATCCTGCTGGTCGCGGCGGCCGCTTTCGGCGGCGCTGTTTTCGGCGCGCTCCATCTCCGCGCGCAAGGTCGGGCCCGCACGGCGCGCCCGGTTCTGCGCGCGCCGACGGCGGACGAACTGCACGTCTTGGCGGCCATCGGCTGCTGGGAATGGGACGTGCGCACCGACACCTTCCTCTGGAACGACGGCATGTATGCCCTTTACGGCGTCAGCCCCGGCGCGTTCCTGCCCACCAAACGTTCGTTGCTCGACTTCGTCGCGCCCCAGGATATTCAGCGCGTGCTCGATACCTGGGCGAAGGACAATGAAAGCCCGCCGGCCGGGATGATCGAATGCCGGATCGTGCGGCCGGGCGGCGAGCAGCGTCATGTGCGTTTCTCATGGCATTCCGTCGATCCCGACGGCCCGCAGCCGAAAGTCTTCGGTCTCGCGCAGGACATCACCGCGCTCAAGGTCGGCCGCGCCGATGATGCGCAATTGCGCGGCATGGTCGCCTGTTCAGCCGACTATATCTGGGAGTACCGCGCGGGCGATGCCGTCATAGGCGGGCTGCGCCTGCAGAATTTAGGCGCGGACATGTCCGGCGCCGGCAAACCCGCGCTCGACGCCGCCGGCGATCACGACTTCGCGGTCCTCACGCAGGCCGTCGGCGAACGCGCCAAGTTCCGCGACATCCTCGTGCCGGTCATCGACGGCCGGGGCGAGCCGCGCTGGGTCAATCTCAGCGGCCACCCGCAGTTCGACGGCAGCGGCGAATATTATGGCTATCGCGGTGTCGGCGCCGACGTCACGGACCGGATGCGTGAACGCGACCTCGAGGAGGGGCGCCGTCAGGCCGGCGCCATGGGCCGTCTCGCCAACGGCCTCGCGCATGAAATCAACAATCTCCTGCAGCCGATCCTCATCTATTCGGCCTTCGGCGCCGATGAAGCCAAACAGCATGAAAAGCTGCGCCTCTACTTCACCCGCATCACGCGCGCCGCCGAGCGCGCCACCTTCATCGTCAAGAACGTGCTCGCCTTCGCGCGCCGCACGCCGCCCAGCCGCGAGGACATCAATGTCCTTGCCGTCGTGCGCGAGACCGTCGACCTCATGAGCGGCGCCATCGGCGGGCACACGCATATCGAAATCGCCGTGTCCGACGATGTGCCCGTGGCCCGCGCCGAGCGGACCGGGGTTGCGCAAATCGTCACCAACCTCATCGCCAACGCGGCCGATGTCATGACGTCCGGGGGGCGCATCGCCGTCCGCGTCGATCGCCAGAACGTGTCCGGCGAGGCCGCGAAGGCCGCGGGCGTCGCGCCTGGGCCCTATTGCCGCATCAGCGTCGAAGACACCGGACCCGGCATCGCGCCCGATATGATCGCGAAGGTCTTCGATCCGTTCTTCACCACCAAGCCGCAAGGCAAGGGCACCGGGCTCGGGCTCGCGGTTGTCTCGGGCATCGCCAAAAGCTGGGGCGGCGGCGCGACGGTCGACAGCGTGCCGGGCCAGGGATGCCGCTTCACGGTCTATCTGCCGGCGCCGGAACGCGAGCTGCAGGCGGCGCAATGACGCCGTGTCCAAGCGCCTGAATTCAATTCAACTTTTTGCCGATTGCTTTTAGTGTTGCGCTCCTTCCCCGCCGCAACGTGAGCCCGATATGCTGGAAATAAAGCCCGAGCGCGAACGCAACATCATCTTCTTTCGCGCTGTCGGCACCCTGACCGAAGAGGACTACACGGCCGTATTTGCGCCCACGATGAGCGCGGTCCTCGCAGAGAACCCGACCTTCCGCCTCTACTGCGACCTCAGCGGCTTGAGCGGATGGGATGAAACGTCGCAATGGGAAACGGGCGCGATCCTTGCCAGCAACGCCGGCCGCTGCGAACGCGCCGCGATCGTCGGCGGCTCGTCCTGGGCCGGCCTCGCGCTTTTATTGCGCGATTCGCTCCCCTCCGGGCACTACGAGTTCTATACCGACGGAAACCAGTCGCGCGCCCTGACCTGGATCCGGGCAGCCCTCTGATTCTAATGCGATTTCGGGGTGGTCGCCCTGAAGTTGATCGCACGCGGGCACCCTGCACGTATTGCTCGGTCCTCCGCCGTCGGGGAGGGGCGGGGCGGTGTATCCACGAATTGTCCGGTGGGGGCCACAGGCTTATAATTATGCGGATAAGTGGGGATTCCTGAACGCGCCTGTTTAGGTCGTTTGGACGCTGTTTTGGGCCGAGGATATGGGCGAGCAAAATAAGACGGTCGATATTCTGGTGATGCGGGCGGCCGCGGAAATCCGCAAGGCGGCCGCGCTCGACAAGAAGCGCGCGGCCGAGCTCTCGGGCGTCGCCGACTATCTGGAAAGCATCGTGTACGAGAAGGAACTCGGATACGGCGAGCCGCTGTTTCCCGATGCGGCGGTCCCGGACGCAATGCCGGAGGACGAAATCAAGAAAATGATGAAACCCTTCAAGGTCCGCCTGACCCGGTAAGCGGGCGCGATAAGAAGGTAAAATCTTTCCATGGGTTCCGTTCTCCCCAATTCGCCGGGCCGGCCTGCCGCGTCGCCGCATGACGATCGGGTCGGCGCCGGCAGGTTCCTCGACGCCTTGCCCGCCGCGGCCGTCATCGTCGGCGAAGGCGAAATCGTCGTCGCGGCCAATACGCGCGCCGAGGATATTCTCGGCTGCACCGCCGCGGCGGCCGTGGGCCGCCCTGTGGGCGGCGGATACAAGCTTTTCCTCGACCGTGCGCGCCGCGCCGCCGGCCAGGAGGCCACGCAGTTCGTCCAGCCCTTCGGCCTTGGCTGGTACATGATTTATTGCTTCCCGCTTCCGTCCGGTTCGGCGTCTGAAACCTGGACGGTGATTTCGGCCTTCGACATCACCGCCATGAAAAACGCCGAGTTCGAGATCCGCGAAAGCGAGGCGCGGCTCGAGGAAGCGACCCGCATCGCGCAGCTCGGCACGTATAAGATTTTCTGGCAGACCGCGTCGGTCCAGTGGTCGCCGCACATGTATGTCATTCACGGCGTCTCGCCCACCGCGATCACGCATCCGTTCGGCAAGTACCGCAGTCTCGTCCATCCCGAGGATATCGAAGCCTTCGAAAAGATCTTCAACGACCAACTCGACGGCAAGGCGGTGCGCGGCGCGGAGTACCGCATCATCCGCGCCGACGGCGCCGTGCGCTGGCTGCGGTTCGATGCGCGGGTGCTTTTCGATGCCGACGGCGAACCCTATGCCTCCTTCGGCACCTGCCAGGACGTCACGGAAGGCAAACAGCGCGAGCAGGAGCTGAAGCAACTCCTGCGCCGCAACGCGATTCTTTACGAGGCCCTCGACGCCTCGCCCATCGGCGTCGCGGTCGTCACGACCGACGGCGCGCGGCCCGAGGTGTTTTACGCCAACGCCGAATTCGAACGTCTGACGGGATACAACACGTCCTCGCTCAGCGAGCGGGGCATCGCCAGTTTGCGCGCGTCCGACGAAAGCGGCGAGGGGTGGGATGCGGTGATGCGCACCTTCGCGACTTCGGCCAGCGGCGCGTTCGAACTGACCTGCGCGCGCCGCGACGGCGCCGGCTTTCTCGCACAGGTGGAAGTCGCTCCGGTCAGCGACTATCCGGGCCGCGAGGCCACGGTGTTCGTGCTCAATTTGGACGACATCACGCACGAACGGGAAAGGGCGGGCCAGCTCCTGCAGTCGCAGAAGATGGAAGCGCTCGGCCAGCTCTCCGGCGGCGTCGCGCACGAAATCAACAACCTCCTGCAGCCCATCCTCGCCCTGGCGGACCTGGGGCAGGACTTCGCCGACAAGGATCCTTCGAAAGTCCGCAAGTATTTCGAGGTCATCGCCTCCAGCGCCCGCAAGGCGCGCGACGTCGTGCGCCAGGTTCTCACCTTCGCCCGGCGCGATACGCCCCAGCTCGCGGCCCACAAGATCTCCGGCCTTGTGGCCGACGCGCTCAATCTCCTGCAAAGCGGCCTTCCGCCCGGCATCGTGCTGGATCGGCGCCTCGAAGCCGACGACGCCGTCGTGGTGGTGAACCCGACGCAGGTTTCGCAGGTCGTGCTCAACCTCGTCGCCAATGCGGCGGACGCCATGAACGGGCAGGGAAAAGTTTCGGTGCGGCTTGCCGCGGTCGATCTCGACGCGACACGCGCGTCGGCCTTGACGATCGAACCCGGCGCATGGGTCGAACTGTCCGTGACAGATCACGGTTGTGGTATGGACTCCTATACACTCTCGCGCATTTTCGAGCCGTTCTACACCACCAAGGTCGCCGGCAAAGGCACCGGCCTCGGCCTTTCCGTCGTCTACAGCATTGTTACGGGGTGGGGCGGCACACTTAAGGTTGAGAGCGAAGTTGATCAGGGAACGAAGGCGATGATATACATTCCCGCCACCTTCTCTCAGCCGTCCGCACACGTTTCCTCTTAATCTCGGATCTGGTCATGGCGCATATCTTGCTCGTCGAGGATTCACCCGAGGTCAGCCTTTCGGTACGCGAGATCCTCGCCGCCGCGGGCCACACGGTCGAAGACGCCGCCTCCGGCAAGGAAGCGCTGGTGCGTCTCAAGAACGGCCCTTTCGATGCGATCGTGTCGGATATCTGGATGCCCGAGATGGACGGCATCGCGCTCCTGAAGGAGATCCGCGGCGCCGGCAATAATATCCCGGTGGTCGTGATCTCCGGCGGCGCCCCCAACGCGCCGCTCACCTACACGGCCCCGCTCGCCGCCACCTTCGGCGCCAATGTGGTCGTCTACAAACCCTTCGAACGCGCCGAACTCCTGAAAGCCATCGACACGGTTTTGTCGTAGGGCTCCGCCGGCGCACACGCGGCGTCACCCTCGCGTCAAGGCGGATTCCAGTGAGAAGTGCACCATGATGCAAGGCGGACATGGCGATGATCGGTAATCTGAGGTTGCGTCCAAACAACCCTGACTTCCGGAGTCACACACCATGTCCTATGGGCATCTTACGTCCGAAGAACGCCATGTCATCTATCATCTGCGCTTATATGGATTGAGCTTGCGAGAGGTCGGCCGACGGCTTGGCCGCAGCCACACGACGATCATGCGCGAGTTGCGCCGCAACGGCCCTCGGCGAGAGGGCGCGGTATATCTGGGTGAATTTGCGCAGCGGCAGGCAGAGGCTCGGCAACGGTGGCGCCGACCCTGCCTGCGTCGTGATAGTCGCCGCTTGTACTGGTATGTGACGACGCGCTTGCGGCGCGACTGGTC
>JAYRTJ010000039.1:0-30341 GCA_041919675.1 Rhodospirillaceae bacterium
GCCGCAAGGGGCTGAAGGGAAGCTATGGCTGCAGAATGCCGGCTTCATCTGGGTGCCGTTTATCCTGGCGTCCACGTTCGCCGCCTGGTTCGGCATGAACGACATCGCCGAAATGCGCGCCTCGTTCTTTCAGCAGCTTGTCGTCTTCAAGCGCAAGCACACCTGGGTTCTGTGCTGGCTCTACACGGGAGCCTTCGGTTCCTTCATCGGCTTTTCCGCAGCCTTTCCGTTGCTGACCAAGACGCAGTTTCCTGATGTGAACCCGATGGCCTATGCGTTCCTCGGACCGCTGCTCGGCGCGCTGGCGCGGGCCGGCAGCGGCTGGCTTTCCGACCGCTTCGGCGGCGCGCGCGTCGCGGTCGCTGCGTTCACCGCCATGGCACTGACCGTCGGCGGCGTGGCTTACGCGTTGCGTCTGGGGAGCGGACCATCCGCGTTCACGGTGTTTTTCGCGTCCTTCATGCTGCTCTTTATCGCGAGCGGCGTCGGCAATGCCGCCACGTATCAGATGATCCCGGTCGTTTTCACGCGCGCGGTCGCAGCGATCATGGCGGCCCAAGGCAAAGGGCTCGACCGGCGCGCCGTGGCCCGCGAGACAACGCCCGCGATCGGCGTCATCGCCGCCATCGCGGCGTATGGCGGCTTCCTCATTCCGAAAAGCTATGGAACCTCGATCGCTCATACGGGCAGCGCTGAAGCGGCTTTGGTCCTGTTCATCGTCTACTACGCGTCCTGCGTTTTCATAACGTGGTGGTATTACCTGCGGCGCGCCGCAGAAATCCGCCTGGTGTCCGATAGGCCGCAGAGCCCGCAGCTCGGCGCCGCGTCCGCATAAGGAGATTCGACATGAGCCATCTTCTCGACCGGCTGACATTCTTTCGCAGAAGCGCCGAACCGTTCGCGGGGGGCCACGGCATCGCCACACGAGAAGATCGTGCTTGGGAGGACGGCTACCGCCAGCGTTGGCAACACGACAAGATCGTGCGCTCGACCCACGGCGTGAACTGCACGGGCTCGTGCAGCTGGAAGATTTACGTCAAGGGCGGAATCGTCACATGGGAGACGCAGCAGACCGACTACCCCCGCACGCGGCCTGATCTGCCCAATCACGAGCCGCGCGGATGCTCGCGCGGCGCGAGCTACTCCTGGTACCTCTACAGCGCCAATCGCCTGAAGTATCCGATGGTGCGTTCAGACCTGATCCGCTTGTGGCGGGAAGCGCGCGCCACGCTCAGTCCCGTGGCGGCCTGGCGCTCCATTGTCGAGGACGCGGCAAAGCGGAAGGCCTACACAAGCCGGCGCGGTCTCGGCGGCTTTGTGCGGCTCGGCTGGGACGAGGCCAATGAGATCATCGCGGCCTCAAACGCTTATACGATCAAGAAATACGGCCCCGACCGCGTTGTCGGATTCTCGCCGATCCCCGCGATGTCGATGGTCTCCTACGCGGCTGGGACACGCTACCTGTCGCTGCTCGGCGGCGTGTGCATGAGCTTTTACGACTGGTATTGCGATCTTCCCCCCGCTTCGCCTCAGACCTGGGGCGAACAGACCGACGTTCCGGAGAGCGCCGACTGGTACAATGCCGGCTTCCTCCTGCTCTGGGGCTCCAACGTTCCGCAGACGCGCACGCCCGACGCGCACTTTTACACCGAAGCGCGCTATCGCGGCGCCAAGAGCGTCGTCATTTCGCCCGACTACAGCGAGGCCGCGAAGTTCGGCGATCTGTGGCTCCATCCGAAACAGGGCACGGACTCCGCGCTCGCGATGGCCTTCGGGCACGTCATCCTCAAGGAATTCCACGTCGACAGCCCGACGCCCTATTTCACCGATTACTGCCGCAAGTACAGCGACATGCCGTTCCTGGTCCGTCTGGTGCAACGCGACGGCCGCTACGTGCCGGACCGTTTCCTGCGGGCCAGCGACTTCTCGGAATCGCTCGGCGAGACCAATAACGCCGCCTGGAAGCCGGTCGCCTTCGATGAGAAGGGTGATGTGGTGGTTCCGAACGGCTCGATCGGGTTCCGATGGGGCGAAAGCGGCAAGTGGAATCTCGAAGCCAAAGCCGCCGGTGACGCCTGTGAGCTCGCGCTGAGCGCCCTTCCGGCGCATGAGAAAGTCCTTTCCGTGGCCTTCCCTTATTTTGGCGGGCAGCATCATGACTATTTCACCGGCAGCGATCACAACGACATTCTGATGCGCAACGTGCCGGTGCGCAGCGTGCCTCTCGCCGAAGGCAACGTTTATGTCGCGACCGTCTTCGATCTTCTCTGCGCCAACTACGGTGTCGACCGCGGCCTCGGCGGTGAAAATGTCGCGAAGAGCTTCGCGGACGACGTTCCTTACACACCCGCCTGGCAGGAGCGCATCACCGGCGTCAAAGCCGATTCCGTGATTTCCGTTGCCCGCGCCTTCGCGCGCAACGCCGAAAAGACCAAGGGCAAATCCATGGTGATCCTCGGCGCGGGGATCAATCACTGGTACCACATGGACATGACATACCGGGGGATCATCAATCTTCTGGTGATGTGCGGCTGCGTCGGCCAAGAGGGCGGCGGCTGGGCGCATTATGTGGGGCAAGAGAAATTGCGGCCCCAGACCGGCTGGTTGCCGCTCGCGTTCGCCCTTGATTGGGCGAGGCCGCCGCGCCAAATGAATTCCACGTCGTTCTGGTACGCCCACACCGACCAGTGGCGCTACGAGACCCTAGCCCTCGATGAAATCATCTCGCCGCTCGCCGACAAATCCGCCTGGCAGGGCAGCATGATCGACTTCAACGTGCGCGCCGAGCGCATGGGATGGCTGCCGTCGGCGCCGCAACTCCAGGCAAACCCCCTCGACATAGGGCGCGCCGCGCAAGCCGCCGGCAAGGACGCCAAGGACTATGTGCGCGACGAACTCGCCGCGGGGCGCCTCAAGCTCGCCTGCCAGGATCCCGACAATCCGGTGAACTGGCCGCGCAATCTCTTTGTCTGGCGCTCCAATCTCCTAGGCTCGAGCGGCAAGGGCCACGAATATTTCCTCAAACATCTCCTCGGGACGAGCCACGGCGTGCAGGGCAAGGATCTGGGCGAGACCGGAGGGCAGAAACCCTCCGAGGTCGTGTGGCGGGACGATGCGCCCGAGGGGAAACTTGATCTCCTCGTGACCCTCGACTTCCGCATGTCGACGACCTGCCTTTGCTCCGACATCGTGCTCCCCACCGCGACCTGGTACGAGAAAAACGATCTCAACACCTCGGACATGCATCCGTTCATTCATCCCTTGAGCGCGGCGGTCGATCCCGTGTGGGAAAGCCGCAGCGACTGGGACATCTATAAGGGCCTCGCCCAGAAATTCTCCGACATCGCGCCTGAGGTTCTGGGTAAGGAACGCGATGTGGTGCTCGTCCCGTTGCTCCATGACACCCCGGGCGAGTTGGCTCAACCTTTTGCCGTCCAGGACTGGGGAAAAGACGGCACGGCGCCGGTGCCCGGCAAGACGATGGCGAACGTGACCGTCGTCGAACGCGACTATCCCAATGTCTTCAAGCGCTTCACCGCGCTCGGCCCGCTCATGACGTCGCTCGGAAACGGCGGCAAGGGCATCGCCTGGAAGACCGAACATGAGGTGGCCGGCCTCGCGAAACTGAACGGCGTCGTAACCGAAGAAGGCGTCAGCAAAGGATTGCCCAAAATCGAGACGGATATCGACGCGACCGAAGTGATCCTCGCCCTCGCGCCGGAGACCAACGGCGAGGTCGCGGTCAAGGCGTGGAAGGCGCTCGGGCAGCTCACCGGCCGCGGCCATGAGCATCTCGCGCATTCCAAGGAAGACGAAAAACTCCGCTTCCGCGACCTCCAGGCCCAGCCGCGCAAGATCATCTCCTCGCCGACCTGGTCGGGCGTTGAATCCGAGAAGGTCTGCTACAATGCGGGCTACACCAATGTTCACGAGTTCATCCCTTGGCGCACGCTTACGGGACGCCAGCAGCTCTTCCAGGATCATCCCTGGATGACGGCGTTCGGCGAGCAGTTCGTCGTCTATCGCCCGCCGATCGATACCAAGACCATCAAGCCGATCCTCGCGGCCAAGGAAAACGGCAATCCACAGATCGTCTTGAACTTCCTCACGCCCCATCAGAAGTGGGGCATCCACTCCACCTATACCGACAACCTCCTGATGCTCACCCTGTCGCGCGGCGGACCGATCGTGTGGATGAGCGAGATCGACGCACAGAAAGCCGGGATCGCCGACAACGACTGGGTCGAAGCCTACAACCTGAATGGAGCGCTCGTGGCGCGCGCGGTCGTCTCGCAGCGCGTGCCGCAAGGCATGGTGATGATGTATCACGCCCAGGAGAAGATCGTGAACACGCCGGGATCGGAAGTCACGGGACTGCGCGGCGGGGTGCACAATTCCGTGACCCGCGCGGTCCTCAAACCGACACATATGATCGGCGGCTACGCGCAGCAAAGCTACGGCTTCAATTACTACGGAACCGTCGGCTCGAACCGCGATGAATTCGTCATTGTCCGCAAGCAGGCCAAGACCGATTGGCTCGATGGACCGGTCAAACAGGCGGAGGCCGCGTCATGAAAATCCGCGCTCAAATCGCCATGGTGCTCAATCTCGACAAGTGCATCGGCTGTCATACCTGCTCCGTCACCTGCAAGAACGTCTGGACCTCGCGCGAAGGCGTCGAATACGCCTGGTTCAACAACGTCGAAACCAAACCCGGCCTCGGCTATCCCAAGGAGTGGGAGAACCAGAAGCGCTGGAACGGCGGCTGGCTCGTCAAGAAAAACGGCAAATTACAGCCCCGCATGGGCGCCAAGTGGCGCATCCTCGCGAATATCTTCGCAAACCCGGATTTGCCGGAGATCGACGACTACTACGAGCCGTTCACGTTCGATTACCAGCATCTCCATAACGCCCCCGCGTCCAAAACCATGCCGACAGCGCGGCCCCGGTCGCTGCTCACCGGCGAGCGCATGGAAAAAATCGAAGGCGGCCCGAATTGGGAGGAAATCCTTGGCGGCGAATTCTCCAAGCGCTCTCACGACGTGAACTTCGAGGGCGTGCAGAAGGAGATTTACGGCCAATTCGAAAACACCTTCATGATGTATCTGCCGCGCCTGTGCGAGCACTGCCTCAACCCGGCCTGCGTTGCGGTCTGCCCCTCCGGCGCCATCTACAAGCGCGCGGAAGACGGCATTGTTCTCATCGACCAGGACAAATGCCGGGGCTGGCGTATGTGCGTGTCCGGCTGTCCCTACAAGAAGGTCTATTACAACTGGCAATCGGGCAAATCTGAGAAATGCATCATGTGCTACCCGCGCCTGGAGGTGGGTCAGCCGACGGTCTGCTCGGAAACCTGCGTGGGCCGCATCCGCTATCTCGGTGTCGTGCTCTACGATGCCGACCGCATCGCGGACGTGGCGGCGACCCCCGACGAAGGCGATCTCTACGAAGCCCAGCTCTCGATCTTCCTCGATCCCAACGACCCAAAAGTCCAAAGCCAGGCCGCGGCGGACGGCATCGCGCCGGCGTGGATCGAGGCCGCCAAGAAATCGCCGGTCTGGAAGATGGCGATGGAATGGAGGGTCGCGTTCCCGCTGCATCCGGAGTACCGCACACTTCCGATGGTCTGGTACGTGCCGCCGTTGTCGCCGATCCAGTCCGCGGCCGAGAACGGGCATATCGACCTGGAAGGCGACATGCCGGACGTCCGGTCCTTGCGCATTCCGCTCAAGTACCTCGCCAACATGCTCACCGCGGGACGGGAGGAGCCGGTCGCACTTGCGCTCGAACGCATGATGGCCATGCGCGCCTACATGCGCTCCAAGACGGTGGACGGCGTCATCAACGAAGGCGCGGCAAGCCGGGTCAACCTATCCCCGTCCCAGATCGAGGAGATGTACCGCTATATGGCGATCGCCAACTTCGAGGATCGGTTTGTGATCCCGACGGCGCACCGCGAAGCCGGCGGGGATGCCCAGGATCTGAAGGGAAGCTGCGGCTTCTCCTTCGGCAATGGCTGCTCCGACGGCTCCACAAGCGCCAATCTCTTCTCCGTGCCGAAGAAGCACAAGATTCCCGAACCGGCGGGGCGCTGACATGATCGCCACATACAAAATCCTCAGCGCCGCGTTGTGCTATCCGACAGCGGAGTTCCAGGCCGCCACCGCGGACCTGGTCGCGGCCCTCGAGGCCGAGAACCTGCTGCCTGCCCCGCAAACCAAGGGGCTCGCCGGCCTTCTCAGGGAGATCGGCACGGGCGATCTCTTGGAAACGCAGTCCCGTTACGTCGACTTGTTCGACCGCACGCGCTCGCTCTCCCTGCACCTCTTCGAGCATGTTCACGGTGAATCCCGCGACCGCGGTCAGGCGATGGTCTCTCTTCTGGAGCGTTACCGCGCAGCCGGGCTCGATCTCTCCGCCAACGAACTGCCTGATTACATTCCCCTGTTCCTGGAGTTCCTCTCGACGCTGCCGCCAAAAGAGGCGCGGGCTATGCTTGCCGAGACCAGCCACATCCTCTTCGCGCTCGGCGAGCGCTTACGAAAACGCCAGAGCGCATATGCCGCGATCATGGAAGCCCTGGTCACGCTCAGCCCTGCGACTCCCGACGCGGACGCGCTGGCGGCCTTGACGGCAACCAACGTCGAGAACCCCAATGACACCCGCGCGATCGACCAGGCGTGGGAAGAATCCGAGGTCCGGTTCGGGCCGGGCGAAAACAACGACGGCGGCTGTCCACGCGCGGCCGAGATCGTCCAGCGCATGGAAACCTTTCGTCCCGCTCACATCTCAGGAGCCCCCAAATGACCGACTGGGCCAATACCTTTCTCTTTGGGATCTATCCTTACCTCTGCCTCACGGTCTTTCTGGTGGGCAGCATCATCCGCTTCGACCGCGAGCAGTATTCCTGGCGGAGCCAGTCAAGTCAGCTCCTGCGCCGGCGTCAACTCACCTGGGGAAGCAATCTCTTCCACGCCGGCATCCTCATCATCTTCTTTGGACACCTGGGCGGCCTCCTGACTCCCGTCGCCTTCTTCGACTGGGCCGGGATCTCCCACGGCGCCAAGCAGATGATGGCCATCGTGGTCGGCGGCGCGGCCGGTACGCTGTGCATGATCGGTCTGGTCATGCTGATCCATCGCCGTCTGTTTGACGCGCGCATCCGCGTCACCTCCTCGTTCGGCGATATTGCCGTGCTGCTCATCCTCTTCGTGCAACTGACCTTGGGTCTGGCCTCCATCGCCGTGTCGCTTGACCACCTCGACGGCAGCGAGATGGTCCTGCTCATGAGCTGGGCGCAGCACATCGTGACGTTCCGCGCGGGCGCGGCGGATTTTGCCGCCGGCGTCGCGCCGATCTTCAAGCTTCACCTTGTGCTCGGGATGACGATCTTCCTGATTTTCCCGTTCACCCGCCTTGTGCATATCTGGAGCGCGCCCGTCTGGTATCTCGGCCGCCGCGGCTACCAGGTCGTCCGGGCGCGCTGACCCATGGCGTCCCGCGCTTCCATCAAGCTCAACGGTGTGACGCTCCCGCCGCAAATGATCGCGGCGGAGGCGCAGCACCATGCGGCTGCAACGCCCGCCGATGCTTTTGCCGCCGCGGCGCGGGCGATCATCGTCCGCACTCTTCTTTTGGAAGAAGCCAACCGTCGCGGGGCCGTGTCCCAACCCGAACTTGTCGCTCCGGGCAAACGCGAACTCGACGACGAAGCGCGCATCCGGGCGCTCATGGAAACGGCCGTGCCGGTCCCCGAAGCCGGCGAAGACGAATGCCGGGCCTATTACGCCGCAAACACGACGCGGTTTCGCGCAGCGGATCTGTTCGAGGCTTCCCACATCCTGTTCGCGGCCCATCCCCACGATACGGCGGCCTTCAAAACCGCGTTGGAGCGCGCGGAAGAAACCATCGCCGAACTCACCCGGGCCCCGGCGCGCTTTGAAGCCATCGCGAAGGAAAAATCGGACTGCGATTCACGCGCAAATGGCGGACGTCTCGGCCAGGTCCTCCGTGGCGAACTGGTGTCTGAGTTCGAGCAGGTCCTCTACACGCTCGACGAAGGCCAGATTGCGCCGTCCCCCGTGAAAACCCGCTTCGGCGCCCATGTCGTCAAACTCGACGCCCGCGCCCTCGGCGAGATTCTGCCCTTCGAATATGTGCGCGACCAAATCGCCGCGTTCCTTTCCGAACGCGTCTGGCGGCGGGACGTCGCGCGCTTCATCGAGGGTCTTGTCGCCGCGGCCTCTATCGAAGGTGTCGCCATGCACCCGGAGACGGCGGCCGCATGAGCACCTTAGGCGAGCTCCTGACGGAGTTTAAAGATCCGCAAAAGCTTTTCGCCGTCCTGGCCGCGGCCGACGACACGGCGGCCATCGCCTTCCTGGCCGAACGCGAGCGCGCCACAGGCTGTACGCCCCAGGACATCGTCTTCGATGCCGTTCAGGCCTTTACCAGCAGCGCCTCCTCGGACGCCTGGCTGAAGCTCATCGGCCGGATGCAGGACGCGCCGTCGCCGGGCGCGGTGTGCCTCTCAGAAATCCTCGCTTGGACCATGCAGCGCGACGCAGCGCCGCGGGTCGTGCGCCCCACCTAAGCGAACACCCGCGATCTGGCGCGACGCGCACTACTTTATTGCTTGAAGCTCTTGGGCGAGCGCGGGCAGTCCGATTGCCTCGATCTTATTACCCAAGGAGAAACGCTCCGTCCCGGGGTATACCACAAACTGCTTGTGAGGCTTCAGGTCCGCACTGGCTGAATGGAATCCCTTTGCGACTTTCGGAGCTGAGCTGCGCTTGATTTCAATTGCCCAGAGCTGACGACCAGGAAGGCCGAGGAGGAGATCAATTTCCGCCCCGGCGGACGTGCGATAGAAGCTGGCTTGTGTGCCTTCGGGCGCGACGGCAATTAGGGTTTCAATCACGAAGGTTTCCCATGTCTGGCCAGCGACGGTATGGCCTAACACATCTTCCTTGTTTCGAAGATTGAGGAGGTGGTGTGCGATTCCGCTGTCCCGCACATAAACCTTTGGCGATTTTATCAGCCGTTTGCCGTCATTGCGGTGCCAAGCCGGCAGGCGCCTTACCAGGAAGAGGTCGACCATGAGATCGAGATACCCGGCAACGGTCTTGCCATCGACGCCTAACGCGCGCGCAAGGGCGGCCGCATTGAAAACTTCGCCTTGGTTGTGCGCAAGCATCGTCCAGAAGCGCCGTAGAGTCTCTGCAGGGATGCGTGATCCGAATTGCGGGATATCGCGCTCAAGATAAGTGCGAATGAAATTCTCTCGCCAGCTAACGCTTAAACTCTCGTCTTCGGCAAGAAAGCTTGAAGGAAATCCGCCGCGAACCCATAGCTTGTCCAAGGCGTCCGCGGGGACTTCCAGGGCGTCGAAGGGGCCGAGATCCACATATGCAATGCGCCCGGCGAGACTTTCGGACTGCTTTAGTAAGTCGAGAGCGGCTGAACCCAGAAGGAGAAATCGGCCGTTCGCTTTCCCCTTGCGGTGACCACGATCAATGATACCGCGCAGGCTTTGGAACAGTCCGGGAGCGCGGTGGACCTCGTCGAGGACGACGAGCTCATTTTCGTGGTCTGCAAGATACTGTTCGGGGTCGGCGAGCTTGGCTTTGTCCGAAGGGGATTCCAGATCGAGATAGACCGAAGGCCCACCGGCGGCGATTTCCTGAGCCAATGTGGTCTTTCCCACTTGGCGAGGCCCCAAGAGGGCCACGGCGGGGAAGTGTTTGAGCAGGTAACGCAATCGCTTTTCGAGGCGTCGTGGAATCATCCTTGTAATTATGCCATCTATCTCCCGATTTACAAGGTAAACTCCGGGGCATGGATGTAAGCATCGCTCATGGCCCACTTCCAATGGCGGACCAGGACGGACGACTGCGAATAACTGCGTCTGGAAAAGTAATGGTGCCCGGAGCCGGAGTTGAACCAGCGACACGCGGATTTTCAATCCGCTGCTCTACCAACTGAGCTATCCGGGCACTGAGGCAGACCTGTTGGAGGGGCGCTTTATATTAGAGAAGGCGGCGGGTGTCCAGACACCGGTTTCAGCCCTAAGAACTTGAGGCAAAAGCCCTTTTTTCCGGGATACCATGGATTTTCAGGCCTCGGGGCGGACGCGGTGGACCTCCTCGGCAATGGCGGGGCGTGTTCCTCAGGCGTCGTCCTCCCCCTGGCGCGGCGCGTCGGCGGGCGATTCCGCCGTCTCAACCCGGTAGCGCTCGGTGAACCAGGCGCCGAGGTCGATCTCGGCGCAGCGCAACGAACAGAAAGGCCGGTAGCGGGCCTGCACGGTCTCGCCGCAACGGGCGCACTTGGCCGCCGTCACGCGCACGGCCGCGGGTTTATCGTCAGGCGTGGGATCTGTCGTCATTCCGGATATTTCGAGCCAACCGCCAGGAACGTCAAGCCGCCCTTATACTTTCGGACGACGCGCCCCTAGACCACCGCGCGCCGGAAACGCGTGGGAAAATACCGCCGGACTGGGACTCAGTTACCGCCTCACGGACGACCTTCAATTCGATACGGGCGTGAATGTCGGGCTCAGTGAAGCCGCCAACGATCTCGAATTGTTTTTTGGCTTCGCCGTTCGTCTTTAGAGAGGACGAACGTCGATCTGCGCGCGCGTGAAGTCGGCGCGCGGCACGACCTGAACATCGACCTTGGTGAGTTCGCGCGCTTCGTTGACGGCGCGCGCGAGCGGGCCTTGCAGAAGCGCCGCCACATCGGCCGCCACGTTGACGGCCCATTTGGGCGTTCCGCTTTTCGAGGCCGCCCGGACGACCGCCCGTAAAGCGCGGTATGCAATACTCGCGGCGCTGAGTTCGCCCTCGTCCATCAGCGCTTCGACAAGCGACAGCCCCATGCGTTGGCGGGTCATCTCGAGCAGGCCCAGGGATGTGAGGCCCACGACCTGCGCCGGGTTGGGATCGGCCGCAAGCGCCTTCGTGAGAATACGCGGCAGCGACGCCCGCGCCTTCGTCGGAATGATGTCGATCAGGATATGACCAGCGACATTGCGGCGGCGAAGTTCCAGCGCCACGGCCGCCATGGCTTCGAAGTTCGCGCGCGCGGGATCGGAGCCGCCCGAGTTCACATCGATCACCGTCAGCGCGCGTGTGTGCTCGACGATGATCGAGCCGCCGGACGGCAGCTTCACTTCAGGCCGCAGCGCGGCCTCGATCGCTTCATCAACGCCAAACGCGGCGAACAGATCGGCGTCGGCGGAATGAGACTCAACCGGTGCATCGGTGTCCAGTAATGCCCGCACCCGCGCGACTTCACGCAAAGGCTGGCAGATGATCGCGCGGATGGAGGCGCCGTAACGCGCCATCCAGTCGGCGACCGGTTCCGGCGCGGGCGCCGCGCGCACCGGCAGCTTCGCGCCTGATGGTATCGCGGCTTTGACCGCTTTGAGCTCCGCGCCCTTGCCAGGACGCGGGGGGACCGTCACCACAACGCCAATCGCGCTGCCTTCCGGCGGCGGCGACTTGATGTAGAGCACACCCGGCAGCGCCTCACCGTAATCCACGAAGACCGCACCGGTACCGGGGACAGGCGCCTTGATCCGTCCGTGGTAGATCGCGCCGGGCTGCACGTCGATATCGCGCCGATGGATCACCGCCAGCACGGTCTCGTCGGCCATCAACGCGTAACGCGTCTCGCCGGGCGAACGCGCGACCAGGATCGTGTCGGGCTGCGGACTGCGGGTGTCTTGTTCAGACATGCATCAACGTTCTTCGTAGGGGAAGTAACGGTTCTGCTCGTAATCGAAGGCGATGGCCTTGATGCCGGTACGCTGGTGATCGGCGATCAGGTTTGAGATCCCCATGGTCGCCAGTTTCTTGGCGACGACCCGCTCACCCAGTTTCTGCACGTCGGTGGGAATGACGGGCGAATAGCGCTGCAGAACCTTCACGCATTCATCGCGGTAAACATCGCGGCTCACCATCGCCTTGTTGACGCCCTGGATACGGTAGATGCCAAGCGGCGCCGGCACGATGTAGAGGTCTGTCTTCATCATGAAGCGGGCCCACAGCTCGAAGTCACCGGCGAGCTTCAGGGTGTGATCGAAGGAGGCGCCCACGGAATCCCACAGCGAGCGCCGCCAGAAGGTGCAGTCCTGCACGATCCAGCCGGTGGACGGCAAACCCAGCGTGCGGATGTGCTCGCCGTTGAAAAAGCCCCAGTTATCGACGCCTGCAAGAATGGTGGTTTTTACAACGGTCCCATCTTTGCGCGCCTGCATGGGGAAACGCGAGGTGATGAACTGCACCTCGGGCAACTGGTCGAAAATATCGAGCACGGTCTGGATCGCCCACGGCGCGAGTTGATCGTCGGAGTTCAGCCAGCCCATATAGGGCGCGTCCGACTTCGCGAATCCCTGTTCGATGGCGTGGTACATGCCCTCGTCCTTCTGGGACTGCCAGTAGGCGAGTTTGTCCGCGTAGCGCTCGATGATATCGACGGAAGTATCGGTCGAGCCGCCGTCCATCACCACATAGTCGACGCGGTCGAAGCCTCTTGCGTTGACGATCGAGCGCATGCAGTCGTCGAGATAGGCGCCGTAGTTGAAGTTGGTGGTGACCATGCACAGGCGGTTTTTCATGGCGCTCACCTGAATAGGTCGTCGAGGCGGAGATATTTGAAGCGCAGGCGCATCGTCAGCATGTGCATCCAGGCCGGCACATCGGCGGACAGGTCCGCGTCGAAGCTCGTGCCCTGTTTGGTCGTGGTCTTCGCGGGGTCGGGCCCCGCTTCGGCGTTCACCCAGGAAATGCGCCGCGCACCCTCGTCCAGGAGATTGACGGTCTTATGATCGCGCTCGCCCGCGAACGAGACGCTGAAGGAATCGAGTGCGATGACCGCGCGCGCGCCCGGCAACGTGAGACGCAGGCGCAGGAAGGCTTCAGGCCCCGCCCCCTTGACGGTCACGGAAATCTCGCCGCGTCCGAACGCGTTGACCGTGAGCGGCACAGCCCCTTGCCGCCGCGCTTCAAAACCAACGCCGAGGTCGGGCGTGATGGTGAGCGCGCCGAGCGCCGGGCCCGAAGTCAAGTGATCGGCGTCATAGGTTTCGCGCACGCCGGCGGCGAAGACCTCGCCGAAGAACGGCGCGGCGGAAGCAAAAGCGGCGGCGGGCCAATAGACCTGATGACGGCCGATGTCCTGGAGCCCCGGCCACCCCTGGTACTGGAGCGCGGCCGGATCGAAGGCGAGGTCTTTCAGGCGCCGTATATCGGCGAGATCGAAATTCGCTTCATGGTGCCACGCCCCGATGGTGTCGGCTTCCTGCAGTGTCGGATGCAGAAGCGCCGCTTGCACGATCCTCTCGGCTTGCGCTTTCAGTTCCGGCATATCGGCGGGCGTATCCTTAAGGGAGCCGAGCAGTTTGTTGATGGCCGAGACACCTTCGAGGATGCCGGCTTGCAGCGCTTCCATCTGCGCGATCTGCGCGGAGCTGCGCTGATTCGCGAGCAGCACCGGCCGGCCCGCGTCGTCGTAATCGGCGAGGCTGCCTTCCGGGCACATGCAGGCGTGTTCGAGAACGTCGGGCGTGCGCGACAACAGCGCGCCGGTGAGGCCGCCGTAACCGTCTCCGTTGAGCCACGCGCGCAGATCGGCGCCTTCGCGGATGTTTTGGATCGCCTTGTCGTTGGCGGCGAGATAAAGGCCCGTCAGCTTCGCCGGAATCCCTTCGCGCTTGAGCACGCGGCCCAGCACCGACTGGATTGTGCCGGCATAACCGAGATCCATCAGGATCATCGGCTTGGTGAAGTCCACCTTGGCCTGCAGCGCTTTCAGGAGATTACGGCGCAGCTGCGCCGCACGGATCACGACCTTGTCCTTGAGGCGCAAGGTGGAGGCGATGGCGTTGGCGAGGCGCGTCAGACTGTCGGCGCGGCCGAAGTCGAAATCAGGCACCACCGCTTTCACTTCAGCCAGCGTGAGACCGAGACTCTCGAGACATTGTTCCGGCGTCGTGCCGGGCGAGAGCGAGATGGCGTCGGGCAGGAAGCGCATGCCGTCTTCGTAAACGGCGGCGCGGATCACCGCGCGGCGCGACAGCCACAGTTCGTGGACATCCACGTTGAGCCCGAGATCGGCGGCGGTTTGCGTGACCACGCGGCCCAGGAAACGGCCTTCGCGCATGACACCGTAAATCGGCGCGCCTTCCGCCTGGCTCAGCACCCAGCGCGCGAAGCCGGCGAATACCGGCGCAAGAATGGCCGCGCCGTAGCTCCAGTAGAAGCGATGCTCGGCCGGAAGGCTTTCCGGCGCGCGGTGGAACAAGCGCCCGCGCAGGCCCGTCAGCCCGAAATCACCCCAGCGGCCAAGAAGCTGGGCCCGCAGCGCGAGATCGGCGGTGAATTCCTCGGTCTGAACGCGCGGCGCGAAAATCCATTTGTCGTAATGCACCGTGGCCATGCCGCGATGACGGCCCGGATGAACATCGGCGTCCATGTTGTCGCCGATGTGGGCGTAGGCCGCCGGCGGGACGCCCGCGTCTTTCAGGACCGTATCGAACAGATCGCGGTACTTGGGACGGCCCGCTTCGCACGAGACGTACAGACGATCCACCAGCGCCTGATCCTTGAAGCCCGCGGCGGAGAGCAGGTCCCATATCTCGCCCGTGTTGAAATAAGTATCCGAGACAAAGAAGACCTTCGCGCCCGAAGCTTTGGCGAAACGCACCAGCGCGGCGAGGTCCTCGTCCAGATGCAGCAACGCTTTCTCAAGCGCGAGTTCGGCGGCGATGCGCGCACCAGCATCGAAACCCGGTGCGAACAAAACATCAGGCAGGCCGGCGTAGATGTCGGCCATGCGGATTTCGCGGTAGCCCGTCGTGGCCTCGGCCTTCTCGCGCGCGGCCCGTTCGGCGGCGCGGCGCAGTTCGGCGAATTGAAGCGGTGACACGTGGGACGCCAGCTTGCCCGACGCGGCAAGGTCCCGCCCCAGGAGCAGGAACAGGTCAACGGGCTCCGGCACCCGGCGCCAGACCAGGGTATCGAAGATATCCACCGACAGGACCTTATAGCGCCCGTCGGCGAGCCCCTCACGGAGCTGGATCAGCCGGCGGTCGCGGATCTCGGAGGAAGAGATGGATACGGTATCGATGACAGGTCCCCAGGGCTTCGCGGCTTCAGTTTACGCTAAACCCGGAATTTCACGAAATAATCCCGGCCTTGGCGGCGCGCAGACGGGTCAACCCCAGCACCGCGCGCGTCTGCGGGAGCGGAACGCCGGCCGCTTCGCCGATCTCGACGACAGCTTCGGCAATGGCGGCGAGTTCCAGTGGGCGGCCGCGCTCGAAATCCTGGAGCATGGAGGTGCGGACGGGAGAGTCCTTCATCCGGTCCGTGGGATTGACGCCGCGGTCCAGGCCCAGGCGGGCGCCGAGCTCGCGCGCCTCATCAGCCACAGCCGAAGCGCACTCCCGCACCAGCGGATCGTCGTACATATCGCCGAGCAGCGCTTCGGTCAGTGCGCTGATCGGATTGCCGCTGACGTTCACCACCAGCTTGGCCCAGATATCGTTGCGGATGTTCGGGCTGATGACGGTCTGATAGCCGCCCGGCTGGAAAGCCGCCGCGATCTCATCAAGGCCCCGCGGGCTGCCGTCGGGCCGGCCAAAGATCAGATGCTGATTGCGCGTGTGCTCGATCACCCCATCGGCGCGCTCGATGACGCTGCAGTTCACCACCGACCACACCACGCGTTCGCTGGGGAACGTGCGCGCGAGTATCCCCTCCGGATCGAGCGCCTTCAGGCGGCGTCCCGCCAAGGGTCCACCGAAGCCCTCGAAGAACCACCACGGCACCCCATTCATGACGAAGACCACGGCTGTATTCGGTCCGCACAGCGCCGCGATGTTGCCCGCGACGGAGAGCAAAGCGTTGCTTTTGAGGGTGACGACGACGAGGTCCTGCGGCCCTAGTTCCTTGGGATCGGACGCCGCGGGGAACCGCGCGTTCACGGTTCTATCTTTAAGCGCGAGGGTGAGGCCGTTCGCCTTGATCGCCGCAACCTTCGCGGGGCGCGCCAGCGCGGAAACCTCGGCGCCGGCCTCTTTCAACATGACGGCCATCATGCCGCCGATAGCGCCCGGTCCGACGATACAGATCTTGCGGTAACCCATGCCCCTCATCCCACAAAATGCTCTGGTTCAGCGGATAACATCGGTTCTTCCGAAAAGACAGAGGGGATTGCGGCGTCATTGTGATTTCGCAGCCATTGGGGAACCCGGCGCGTTTGTCTCCCATTAGGGTTGAGTGACGCCCTTGTTTGTTTCGAGTTGCCGTAATGCCCCGTGACCGCGGCGCCGAGTGGTTCGCCGACGCCATTCTCAACACCGCCAGCGCCACGCTCGCGCTTCTCGCCTGCCTCATCATGGGCGTTCTCGCCGTGCGCCGCGCGCGCTGTATGGGCGACTGCCCGGAGCGCGCCCTGCTCCCGCTCAGCCTCGCGCTGTATGGCCTTGGCTTGATGGCGATGCTGATTTGCTCGACGGCCTATAATCTTTTCGTCGATCATCCGCAGCGCCATATCCTGCGCCAGATCGACCACGCCGCGATCTTCGTGATGATCGCGGGCACCTCCTCGCCGCTCGCTCTCCTTGGCGTGCGCGGGACGGCCGGTCAGCGGATGTTCGCGGCCATCTGGGGCGCGAGCAACATCTGCATCGCGCTCAAGTTCATTGCGCCCCAGTCCTTCGAGCAACTCTCCCTCGCGGCCTATGTCCTTCTGGGCTGGGTATTCGTCATCATGCGCAAACCCTTGCGCGCGCGCGTGCCGGCGGCCGGGCTTTGGCTGCTAACGGCAGGCTGCGTTCTCTACACGGCGGGCGTGGCGGTCTTCCTGTCCGACGAACTCCCGTACCAGATCCCCATCTGGCACGGCTTCGTGGTGGCGGGCGCGGCCCTGCACTACGCCTCCATTGTGGGCTACGTGACCGGCCCGACCGCCCTCAAACTCTCCCCAGTGCCGGTTTGCGCCAACTCCCGTCACGAATTTCGATAACTGTTGGGGAAATAAGCCACCTTTTTGATCCTCGATATCGCCGAAACATCAGCGATTTAGCGGTTTCCGCCCTCTGGCACGCCGGTTGCAAAACAGGCGTTACGAACCAAACGCCATGAGGGGCACCCAATGAAACACCGTGGAGTGATCGTCGCCGCCGTCCTGGTCGGCACCGTTATTTTCGTGGCCTCGCGCCCGCAGGCCGAGGACCGCAAGAGCTCCTGGATACCCGTGTTCTTCAATAGCGGCGAATGCGATGGCACCGCGGCCGACGTGAGCGGTTCCAAGGCCCGCCTCGCCTGGGACGGCAGCGACCACGTCACCATCGCCGTGCCCGCAAAATCGCGCTGGCACCGCGGCGAAGGCGCCGACGTCGTGCTTCATGGCAATGAAGACGATCTCGAACGCATCCGCCTCGAGAAGGGCACGCTCAAGGTTTGCGGCGATCTCGACAACGAAGTGGAGATCGTGCTGCCGGGCAAGACCTTCGATAAGGTGACCATCGCGGGCGCGGGCGAGTTGACCATGAGGGCCGTGGATCAGGCGGCGCTGGAACTCATCATCGCGGGCGCCGGCAAGATGGAAGCCGACGGGACCAGCGAGAGCGTGAAGGTGACCATTGCAGGGGCCGGCGAGACCAACCTCGGCAAGCTCGCGACCAAGCGCCTCAAGCTGACCATCACGGGCGCCGGCGAAGCCCAAGCCGCACCGGAAGAAGACGCGGACGTGATCGTGGTCGGCGCCGGCAACGTCGATCTCCTGAAGCGCCCCAAGCACCATGACTTCGACGTCATCGGCGCCGGCGACATCAAGATGCCGGACCACACCTAGAAATACGGGAGCGACGCGGAGGCCGTGTCATCGCGACCCCACACCCTCCGCAGCAAAAGGGCGGCTACCACCGGTAGCCGCCCTCTTTGTTTCTTAATTCAGCGCGCTTCTACTTGAAGATCTGCGCGAACTTGCGGGCTTTGCGCTTCTTCCAGTGGCCGCGGTGGTAGGCGTCCGAGGCAATGAGCGGCATGACGCTGGTGGCTTCCGCGAAGACCATCTGTTCGATGGAGCTGTCGACCTTGCCCCAGGAATTGGCTTCTTTCAGGGTCGAGGACGAGCAGGCGCCGTCGCGCACATCGGCCACCGTAATCTGGACGGCGTACTTGTGCATTTCGGCTTCGATGCCGAGCACTTCGGCGCAAACCACCGTGTCCTGCATGAAGTTCTTCGGCACGCCGCCGCCGATCATGAACAGGCCTGTCGAGCCCGCCTTGATCTTCACGTCGGTCAGTTCGCGGAAGTCCGCAACGGAATCGATCGTGATGTGCGCCTTCGGGTTCTTCACCTGGTGCAGCACGAGACCGAAACCGGCCGAGCTGTCGGTGAAGGCCGGGCAGAAGATCGGCACGTCATGATCGAAGCAGGTCTCGACCAGCGAGCCCTTCTTGCGGTTCTTCTTGGTCTTCAGCCAGCGGCCCATTTCCTTGATGAAGGCACGGGACGAGTACGGGCCCGGCTTCATGCCGTTGGCGATTTCGCCGATGGTGTGGTCGGTGGTCTGCAGTTCTTCCTCATCGATGTAGGTGTCATAGATGCGGTCGATGTACAGATCGCGCAGGTCCTTGTCGTCGTTGAACTGGCTGCCCTGGTAGTGGCGGAAGCCGAGCGCTTCGAAGAAGTCCATGTCCACGATCGAGGCGCCGGTGGCGACGATGGCGTCGACCATGCCGTACTTCACCATGTCGGCGTAAACCTGCATGCAACCTCCTGCGGACGTCGAGCCGGCGAGGGTCAGCACCACCGAGCACTTCTGGTCGGCGAGCATCATGTTGAGGATCTCGGCCGCGCGCGCGGTATCGCGCGAGGTAAAGGACATCTTGCTCATGGCGTTGATGATCGGGCGCGCATCGAACGAGGTCATGTCGATGTGCTCGACCGGCTTCGAGAGCAGCATGGCCTTGCGGTTGTTGCCCTTCTTGGAGCCGACGGCCGGCGGCGCCTTCTTGGACGAGGATTTGGTTTTCTTCGCGGACTTCTTAGACGCAGCCATTACTCAGCCATCCTTTGTTGAAGGCAAAAGGTCGAGGGGGCGGCAACGCGCCGCCTCCCGAATCGATAAAGAGAAACGGAGCTTACTTTAGCTCGAGGGATTCCGCAGCGGCGTTACCGTCCGCGGACAATTCCATCATCGGCCCCTCGGCGGAAGAAGCCATCTGGATCTGAAGCCCCTCGACCGGGGTCTTGGGCACCACCCGCAGGTGCGTGGCCGTCCGGCGCGGGCGTTCCACGGCGAAGGGCGCCGCTTCCGGCCACACGGTGGCGGTCACGGACGAGTGGAAGCCGTTGAAACGGGTCTGCATGGTCGAGCCGTAGGAGCCCAGCATGCCGATTTCGATCCAATCGCCTTCCTGCGTGTCTTCCGGGAGCATGAAGGGACCCTTCATCTTGTCCAGGTTGTCGCAGGTCGGGCCGTAGAAGGTGAAGGCCACCAGCTTCTCGGACGGGTTCCGGGTGTTGGGGGCGTTCGAGTTCTTGCCGGAACGGGACAGCGGGCGCACCAGACGGACCGGGAAACGCCAGTTGAGGGCGCCGGCGTCGAACAAACTCCCGTACGTGCCGTCGTTGATGTAGAGGCGCCGGCCCTTGCGCAGGGTGACACGCACGAGCATCGCGCCGCCGGCCGCGACCATCGCACGGCCCGGTTCGCACCACAGTTCGGCGCCCGCGTCGGCCATCGGCTGCGCGGCTTCGGTGATCGCCGCGAAGTAATTCTCCAGCGGCGGCGGGGTCATGTTCGGGTAGGTGGCCGGGAAACCGCCGCCCACGTCGAGCACGTCGATCTTCACTTTGGCCTTCGCGACCACTTCCATGGCGCGCCCGATGGCGAGCTTGTAGGCGGCCGGGTCCATGCACTGGGAACCGACGTGGAAGCAGACGCCGATCTTGTGGGCGACCTTGCGGGCATGACGGAGCAGATCGGCCGCCGTGGACGGGGCCGCGCCAAACTTGCCGGACAGGTCATAAGCCGCCGACCCGTTGCCCGTCACCGCCAAGCGGATGAACAGGTTGAGGTCCTTCGCGCTCTTGGTCTCTTCCAGGATCTTGAGAAGCTCGCCGGCGGTATCGAGCGAGAACGTCCGCACGCCCATCTTATAGGCGAGGCGGATGGCTTCGCGGCTCTTCACCGGGTGCATGAAATGGAGCTGCGCGGCTTTGCCGAAGAGGCCCTTCACCAGGCGCACTTCGTCCATGGACGCCACGTCGAACTGACGGATGCCGGCGGCGAACATATGGCGCAGGAAATCGACGCCCGGATTGCACTTCACGGCGTACAGGACCTTGCCTGGGAACCGGCTGACGAACGTCTCGGCCTGGCTGCGGACGGACTGCGGGAAGATGCACTGCACCGGGCCTTCGGGCTTGAGGCGCTTGGCGACGTCGTCGACGGAGCGGTAGAGGTGCTCCGGAGCGTCGGCGGCGATCACAGTGGCGACGTTGTTTCGCGATTTCGGTTCGTACATTTCTCTCGTTACTTCCCAGCATGGCCGCTTTCGGCGGCGCAAATAACCTCAGCGCCCGGTGGCAAGGAGCCCCGGGACCGTTCGATTGGCAGGATTGATTCTCAACCCCGGATCACGTCGAACCTGGAGATGACCACGAGATCATGGCCATCCCAGGCGATATGCCGGCAATTGACGAGGGCCGCCGGAACGCAGGCGGCTCGTCGAGGACGCTTATCTACTGTAACTGGGGGCATGCACGGCCTCCTTTTATCAATCAGACAACAAACACAGTCCAACCAACTAAAGGACGCTTACGTCGTTGCTTAACGGCGGTTGCTTTAGGCACGTGCGCGTAACGTCTGAATTCGCATTTACGCCTTCTGTGGGGGAAATCAAGAAAAAATGTCCCCCTCCGTATTTTTTTGACTCCGCGCGTCCCGCACCGGAGAGTCTGCGAGGCGCCGCGACGCGCCGCGCGCCGCGCTCACCACTGGGGGAACCACTCATGACCGAAGGCCATCCGTATACCGCAATTGTGCTGTGTTTAGGGCTTATCGTGTACGTCTGGACGATGCTGCGCGTCGGACGCGCGCGCGCTCAGTTCAAGATCAACGCGCCGGCGATGACGGGTCCGGTGGAGTTCGAGCGCGTGCTTCGCGTCCACGGCAACACGCTCGAACAGCTTGTCATATTTGTCCCCGCGCTCGTCCTCTTCGCCGCCGCGTGGGGCGATTCGCCCGCCGCCGTGCTCGGAATCCTCTGGCCGATCGGGCGTGTGATCTACGCCGTGCGCTACTCAGCCGGCGTCAACCGCAGCTTGGGATTCGGCCTCGCCTTCATCCCGACGATGATCATGCTGGTCGGGGCTCTCGCCGGAGCGATCATGAAGGCCCTCGCAGCCGGCTAAACTGAGCAGCGGGCGCTCACAGTTCGCCGACGTAGGTGCCGAGGCGCCGGGCGGTGCGGATGAGCTGGCTGTCCTTGGCCACGAAGCGGGGCCCGGTCACCACATCCGCGAGCGGGATCTCGGTCACGAGGCCGGCGCGCCAGGCGACCATGCGCTGGTTCTCGCCGGCGGCGAGCACGTGCACGGCCCGCGCGCCCATCGCCGTGGCTAGGAGCCGGTCGAACATGACCGGCGTGCCGCCGCGCTGGACGTGCCCCAGGACCGTACAGCGGGTATCGAAGCCGGTGCGCTGCTGGAGGCCGTGGGCGATGGCGAGGCCGACGTTGCTGCCCTTGCGGCGGTCCCCGGCGGGCGGCGAAACACCTTCGGCCACGACGACGAGCACCGGGTTTGGGCGGTCGTGGGTGATCTTGCGGACATGGGCGGCGACGGCGCCGAGGTCGTAGGGGAACTCGGGCATGAGGATCACGTCGGCGCCGCCGGCGATGCCGCCGAACAGGGCGATAAAGCCGCTATCGCGGCCCATGACCTCGAGCACCATGATGCGCCGATGGCTGGCGGCGTGGGAGGCGAGCCGGTCCAGGGACTGGCCGACGATCTCCACCGCCGTGAAGAAGCCGACGGCGAACTCGGTGCCGGGCACGTCGTTATCGATGGTCTTGGGCACGCCGACCCAGGGAATGCCGATGCCGGCCAGGAGGCGGTCGAACAGGCGCATGGAGCCGTCGCCGCCGATGACCACCAGGGCGTCGAGGCCGAGCTTCCCGATCGCGGCGCGGACCTCGCCAGAGCGGTCCGACGTGGCGCCGTCGGGCCCGGGGAACTTGAAGGGATCGCTCTTGGTCGTGGTGCCGAGGATGGTGCCGCCGGCCCGCAGGAGATCGCCGCGCACGGAATCGGCGTTGAGCGGCAGGATATCCGGCGGATCGCTGAGGAGACCGAGGTGGCCGTTGCGAAGGCCGACCACGTCCCAGCCGCGCCCGGCGGCGGCATCGGTGACCGCGCGGATGACCGCGTTCAGCCCGGCGCAGTCGCCGCCGCTGGTGAGGACGCCGATTTTACGGATCGCCGGACTTTTGACCTCGGTCATTTCGACTCCCTCGCAATCCCTTAAGCTTTCGCCGGATCACCAGGTTTGTGCAACCCGCGTTGTAGGGCATTTGTTCCGAAACGGCGCGCGCGCCGCCGCGCCCCTTGGACTTAAGCTTGTCCGTGAAGCGCGCGCCAATGGCGCTGCTCATCGAGGGTGGAAGCGTCGATCAGCGCGCGATAGATCACTTCCACAGTAGAGATCTTGCCGTTGTTCTTCGCGGCGATGCGCTTGGCGTTGTCGACGACTTCTTCCACGCGCGGGAGGATGACGACGCCGGCTTCCGACGGTTTGAACTGCGCGGCCTGGGTCACGTAGTAAAGGCGCTCGCACAGGAGCGGCACGATCTTCTCGTCCATGGCGTCGATGGCGGCGCGCACTTGCGCAAGCGATTTGAACCTGCGCGAAGCCCATTTTTTAGCTTTCACGGCGCGTTTCGTGGGGGCTTTTTTCGCCGCCGGCTTTTTCTTCGCGCTGCGCTTTGCTTTCTTCTTCACCGCCATTTTTCAAACCCTAATAGCTGGAGGTCTCGAAGGCCTTGGTCACATCGCCGTTCCAAACGCCGTGATAGAGGCTGAGCAGATGCTCGGCCTGCGTTATTCCTGATGCGGCCACCTCACGTACGGGCGCGAGGAACTTCACTTCGTCCTGGCCTTCGGAATTCGTGCGATTGCGGGCCTTGAGGCCGGCTTCGGCGAGATCGAGCACCTGGTTGGCGAGGTCCTGGCCGGTGCGGCCCGCGATCTTTGCTTTCAGCCCGAGGGTCGGCACGTCGTTATAGAACTGCGCGCGTTCGGCCGCCGTCCAGCGCTTGGCGAGATCCCACGCGCCGTCGAGCGCGTTGCCGTCGTACAGAAGGCCGACCCAGAAGGCCGAGAGCGCACACAGCCACGGATGCGGGCCGCAGTCGGCGCCGCGCACTTCGATGTAGTTCTTCACCCGCGCTTCCGGGAAGGCGGTGGACATGTGATCGAACCAGTCGGCGATGGTCGGAACCTGGCCCGGCAGCGCGGCGAGCTTGCCGTTCATGAAATCGCGGAAGGAGTGACCGGCGACGTCGATATGTTTGCCGCGGAAGACGAAGTACATCGGCACGTCGAGCAGATAGTCGACATACCGTTCGAAACTCATGCCGTCCTCGAACGCGAACGGAAGAAGGCCCGTGCGCTGGGGATCGGTGTTCTGCCAGATGATGCCGCGCCACGAGAGCGCGCCGTTGGGCTTGCCCTCCTTGAAGGGCGAGTTGGCCCACAGCGCGGTGGCGAGCGGCTGGAATGCGAGCGCGACTCGCAGCTTCTTCACCATGTCCGCTTCGGAGGCGTAGTCGAGGTTCGCCTGGACGGTGCAGGTGCGCGTCATCATGTCGAGGCCCATGGTGCCGACCTTGGGCATGTACGCGCGCATGATCTTGTAGCGGCCCTTGGGCATCCACGGGATGTCGTCGCGCGACCAGTTGGGCGTGAAGCCGAGGCCGAGCATGCCGAGGCCGAGTTCGTCGCCGACGGCTTTCACCTGGGTCAGGTGTTCGCAGATCTCGCCGCAGGTCTGATGGATATTGTCGAGCGGCGCGCCGGAGAGTTCGAACTGGCCGCCGGGCTCGAGGGACACGGTGCCCTTACCCTTGGCGCGCAGCGAAATGAGGTTGCCGTTCTCCGGCACCCCTTCCCAGCCGAAGCGGGTCAGGCCTTCGAGCAGCGCGCGGATTCCGCGATCTCCCTCGTACGGCACGGGGCGGAACGTGCCCTTATAATAAGGAAACTTTTCGTGCTCGGTGCCGACGCGCCATTGGTCTTTGGGCTTCGATCCGCCGGCCAGCGTTTCAATCAGCTGGGCCTTGGACGTGATCGGGTCGGCCGTTTCGGAACGGAAGGACGTCATCGCGAAAGCGCCTCTTGTAGACGGCGCATCCACAGTCTGCGCGGTCTTTAGAAAAAATATCGCTTCGTACTTAAGGCATTGGCGGACGGGCCGCCAGCCCCCCGGGGCCTCAGGACCAGTCCCCGCGCAGGGCCTGCCAGCAAGATAAGGCCGCAAAAGCCGCCGTTTCCGCACGCAGAATGCGCGGGCCGAGGCCCACTCCGACGGCGGAAGAATGTTGCGCCAAGGCCTTATGCTCCGCCGGGGCAAAGCCGCCTTCCGGCCCGACGAGAAATCCGCAAGCGGCAACGGCTTCATTATGAAGCGCGGGCGCGATGGGGATGCCGCCGCCGGTTTCGTCCAGATAATAGAGCCGCCGCGCCGCCGGCCAGCCGGCCAGGAACGCATCGAAATTTTGGGCCGGCTGGATCACAGGCACCGACAAGCGCTCGCATTGCTCGGCGGCCTCGACGGCGGTGGATCTCATGCGGTCGAAATTGATGCGGCTGACATCGGTATGGCGGGTCATGACCGGCAAGAGCGCCGAGACGCCGAGTTCGCTGGCTTTTTCGACGATCATGTCGATGCGTTTCACCGGGGCGAACGCCAGCCAGAGATCGGGCGTAGAGGTTTGCGCGCGCAGCTTTTCCTCGACCTCGAACACCACATGACGTTTGGACGGCGTCTGCACCCGCGCGCGCCATTCGCCGTCGCGGCCGTTGAACAGCGCCACCGGATCGGACGGCGCGCGGCGCATGACGTGCAGCAGATAATGCGCCTGCGCCTCGGTGGCGGCGACGGATGCGCCCGCGCTTAAAGCGTTGTCGACAAAAAGGCGAAGCGGCTTGGCCATAAAATACTCGAGGGGCGTCACCCTGGGGCTTGTCCCCGGGGTCCAGGGTTGCGAAAACCAGAAGAAGCGGTTGTCATTCTATTGACGCATGCGGCGTTTGATAACCCTTGTGTCCTGGGAATGAATCCCGGGACGACACCGAGTTTGGTTCGATGGCCGAGCAAAGCTTACATACCGATATTCCGCGCGGAAGCTGGGTCGACAGGCTGCTGCCCCGGTTTGTCCGGCCCTATGCGCGGCTCATGCGCCTAGATAGGCCTATAGGCTTTTGGCTGCTGCTGATCCCGGGCTGGTGGAGCATCACCCTCGCGGCGCGCGGCGAACCGAACGCCGAGCTCATGGTTCTGTTCCTGGCGGGCGCGATCCTGATGCGCGGCGCCGGCTGCACCATCAACGACATCGTCGACCGCGATTTCGACGCCAAGGTGGCGCGCACCCGCACGCGGCCCATTCCGGCGGGCGAGGTGAGCGTGCGCGCGGCGGTGATCTTCCTCGCCGCGCAACTCGCGATCTCGCTCGCCATTCTCATGCAGTTCAATTGGGCCGCGATCGGCGTCGGCGCATCGTCGCTGCTGCTCATTGCCGTATACCCCTTCATGAAGCGGATCACCTACTGGCCGCAGGCGTGGCTGGGGCTGACGTTCAATTGGGGGGCGCTGCTGGGATGGGCGGCGGCGCGCGGAACCATCGAACAGGATGCGGTGCTGCTTTATGTCGCGGGCCTCTTCTGGACCCTCGGCTACGACACGATTTACGCTCACCAGGACAAGGACGACGACGCGCTGATCGGCGTGAAGTCCTCCGCTCTCGCTCTTGGAGGCAAAACGCGCCCGTTCGTCGCCGTGTGTTACGTGCTCGCCTTCGGACTTCTTCTCATGGCGAGCTGGCCGATGATGATCGGGCCGTGGCCGAAAGTGCTGATGGGCCTCGCCGCGCTCCATCTCGTGTGGCAGGTCGCGACCTTGAAGATCGACGACCCGATGAACTGCCTCGCGCGTTTCAAGTCGAACCGCGACTTCGGGCTGATCGTGCTGGCGGCGATTCTGGCGCACAACCTCGCCTACCGAATCCCGCGCTGGGTGGAGGCCGAGTTCTTCGGCCAGAAGCCGCCGTGCATCCGCTATGTGCACACGGAAGAGCTGGTGTGCCCCGAGTAAAAAAATCCGGCGACACCGGCGACGGGCGACACCTCGGCGATATTTCCGTGTCGGACCAAGCGGTTCGCGGAAATTTGCGGTGTGGCGACACCCGGCGACACTTTACACGCATTGACACACGCATTGACGGGACCCGCAGGGGACGGCGCGGGTGCGCACGTGCGGCGGCGGGAGCGTCAGTGGGGGCCGGAGCGGACCGCGGGATCGGGAGAGCCATGGACTGTCGCCTCTGCGCTGACTCGAAACGGGGACATTTTATATATTTTGGGGACTTTTGTCAAGCGCCGCGCGCGCCTGAGCCCCATTTACCCCTTGTTTTGGGGCGACAGCACGCCGTCCAAAGCACCAATCGTCACCCTGGGGCTTGTCCCCAGGGGATGGGCGATTGAGGCGCCGACGGCGGCTTCCGCCAGGCCTAAGCGCTTCGCGCGCCCCGCCCAAGGACGACGCGGGGATTAATGCGTCAGATCGCTTGCCGTCTTGATCCGCGAGGCGAGTGACGCGGCCATGAATTTGTCGAGGTCGCCGTCAAGAACGCCTTGGGTGTCGGAGGTTTCGACTTCGGTGCGCAGGTCCTTCACGAGCTGATAGGGCTGCAGCACGTAGGAGCGGATCTGGTGGCCCCAGCCGATATCGGTCTTGGCGGCTTCGGTGGCCGCCGCCTTGGCTTCGCGGCGTTCCAGTTCCTGTTCGTACAGGCGCGCGCGCAGCATGTCCCAGCACTTGGCGCGGTTCTGGTGCTGCGAACGTTCGTTCTGGCACTGCACGACGATGTTGGTCGGGATGTGCGTGATGCGGACCGCGCTGTCGGTCTTATTGACGTGCTGACCGCCCGCGCCGGAGGAGCGATAGGTGTCGATCCGGCAGTCCTTTTCGTCGATCTCGATATTGATGGTCTCGTCGATCACCGGATAGACCCAGGCGGATGCAAAACTCGTATGGCGGCGCGCGTTTGAATCGAACGGCGAGATGCGCACGAGACGGTGCACGCCGCTCTCGGTCTTCAGCCAGCCGTAAGCGTTGTGGCCGGTGATGCGGAACGTGACCGACTTGATGCCGATGCCGTCGCCGGCGCTTTCTTCGAGATACTCGACCTTGTAGCCCTTCTTTTCGGCCCAGCGGGAGTACATGCGGGCCATCATCTCGGCCCAGTCCTGGGCCTCGGTGCCGCCCTGCCCCGCGTGGATTTCGAGATAACAGTCGTTGGAATCCGCTTCGCCGGACAGGAGGCTTTCCAGCTCGGCCTGTTTCACGCGCGCGATCAGCTCGGCGATCATGCGGCGGGCCTCGTCGATCGAAGCCTCGTCCTTTTCCTCGTCGGCGAGTTCGGCAAGGGTCACCGCGTCGTCGAGATCGCGTTCGAGTTTGCGCGTGGCGGAGATGCCGGATTCCAGCTGGGTGCGCTCGCGCATGACCTTCTGCGCGTCGGCGGGCCTGTCCCACAGCTTGGGGTCTTCGGCTTTGGCGTTCAGTTCATCGAGACGGAGGAGGGCACGATCCCAGTCAAAGATGCCTCCGGAGCAAGTCCAGCGAGCGCTTGATATCGGTGACCTTGGCTTCAATGTCCGGGCGCATGGGGAACCTGCTCACTTTAAAAATGACGGCTCTATTTATGAAAGCGCCGGGCCTCTGACAAGCGGCCTTGCCCACCAGGACCCAACATGTTACGAGTCGTCACATGTGACGGGATGTAACATGACCAAAGCGCTACCGCCCCTTGGCGACCTGGAGCACGAAATCGCGCAGCTCATCTGGACCCACGGTCCGATGACCGCGGTCGCCGTGCGCAAAGCCCTGCCCCGGCCCCTCAAGGACCCGACGATCCGCACGGTGCTGCGGAGGCTGGAGGAAAAGGGCTATCTGCGGCACGAGGTGGAGGCCGGCGCCTTCATCTATCACGCCGTCGAAACCCGCGAGGAGATCGCGGTGAAGGCGGTGAAGGAAATCGCCGATCAGTTCTGCGGCGGCTCACTCGACGCCGTGATGAACCTGATCAAGGCCGCGGCCAAGACTCGCCTCAAGGCGCGGTGACGTCATGACCATTGCCCAGCTCAAGGTTGCTCAAACAGCTCCCGGCGCGGCGATGGACACCCCGATCGAACCGAATCTGTGGATGCGCCAGCCGTTGGCCGTGCGCGTGGGCGTTGCGGCGAGCGGCGGCGTGGCCGCCGTGCTTATCCTCATCGCTGTCTTCTTCGGCTCCAGCGCGCGGACCCTGCGCGTCCCAGCCGTGCAGGTCACGATCAAACCCGTCGAACAGAGCGTTTTCCGCGACCTGATCCCGCTGCGCGCCAAGGTCGTGCCGCGCGACACCATTTACCTCGACGCCATCGAGGGCGGCCGCGTCGAGCGCGTGCTCGTACAGCCGGGCGAGATGGTCGAGGCCGGCCAGCGCATGATCGAGTTCGGGAACACGAATCTGCAGCTGCAGGTGATCCAGCAGGAATCGCAGCTCAATCAGGCGATCTCGCAGCTTCAGCAGAACGAGATCGCGCTGGAACAGAACTACGCCGCCAACGCGCGCCTGCTGGCCGATATCGACTTCAACATCACGCGGCTTTCCAAATCATCCGAGCGGCGTGAAGCCCTGGCGGCCAGAGGCGCGGTTTCCGTTGAGACTCGCGAGTCCGTCGCCGACGAGCTCGCGCATTATCAGGCCGTGCGCCCGATCCAGGCCGAGAGCAACCGGGCACAGGCCGACTTGCGTACACGCCTTTTGCCGGCGATTCGTGACCAGCTCGACAAGCTACGTCTCAATCTCGAAGTCGTGCGTTCGAAGCTCGACAACCTGATTGTCCGCGCGCCGGTTTCGGGCCGCATCACGCATATCGACCTCAAGATCGGCGAGAACCGGAACCCCGGCCAGCGCCTCGCGGAGATCACGCCGGAGACCGGCTACAAACTTTCAGCGGAGGTCGACGAATTCTACCTCGCGCGCGTGCGCGGCGATCAGACCGGCACGGTGGAGCTGAACGGAAAGCCCGTGCGCGCGCGCGTCTCGCGCATCTATCCGCAAGTGAACGACGGACGCTTCATGATCGATCTCGCCTTTGAAGGCGCGGATCCCGCCGGTCTCGTGCCGGGCCAGGCGCTTCAGGGGCGTTTGGCGCTGGGCGATGACCGCGACGCGCTGGTGCTGGCGTCCGGCGCCTTTTTGGAACGCACCGGCGGCGACTGGGTGTTCGTCATGACCGACGACGACACCGCGGAGCGCCGCCGCATCAAGATCGGGCGGCGCAACGCCGAACAAGTCGAGATCGCCGAGGGCCTTAAGGCGGGCGAGCGCGTCATCACGTCCGATTACACGGGTTACGAACGTCTAGATCGCATTGTCCTGTCACGTTGAAGAGGAGAGCCCAGGATGCTGAAGCTGTCAAACATCGCGAAGGTCTATCGCACGACGGATGTGCAGACGCAGGCCTTGGATGCGATCAACCTTGAGATCAGACCGAATGAATTCGTGGGCATCATGGGGCCTTCGGGCTGCGGCAAATCGACGCTGCTCAACGTCCTTGGCCTCGTCGATCAGCCGACGTCGGGCGATTACTGGTTCTATGGCGAGAATGTCGCCGGCTACAACGAGGACCAGCTCACCGCCGTGCGCCGCAAGATCGGCGTCGGCTTCATCTTCCAAAGCTTCAATCTCATCGACGACCTGAATGTCGCCGAGAACGTCGAAGTCGCCCTGATTTACAGGCGGGTTGCCGCCGGAGAGCGCCGCCGCCGCGTGACTAAAGTGCTTGAGCATGTCGGTCTTTCCCACCGCGCGAAGCATATGCCGCAGCAGCTCTCCGGCGGTCAGCAACAACGCGTCGCGGTCGCGCGCGCTGGTGTGCGAACCGAAGCTGATCCTGGCGGACGAACCGACCGGGAACCTGGACACCGCCAACGGCGAGGCGGTGATGCAGATGCTGGAACAATGCGTGGGCAACGACACCACCGTGAT
>JAYRTJ010000040.1:0-29442 GCA_041919675.1 Rhodospirillaceae bacterium
ACCGTCGATCACCGACGCATAGCCCTTCTGAATCTGCACCTCGGCCACATCGCCGGTGAGAAAGCGGGCGAAGTCGATGCGGTTGTCGGCGGGCAGGTAGATGCGCACGCCGTCGACCATCAGCGGCACCTGCCAACGCCCAAAACCGCGCACGAAGATATCGCTTTCGGTGCGGCGGCTGTTGGAATCGAACTGGGCATTCACGCCCGGGGCAATGTTCACCGCCTGGTCCAGGCTGTTCTTCTCGAACGTCCACATCTGCTCGCGCGTGACCGTCGTCCCGCCCACGGTGGCGGCGCCGTCCTTCTTGGAGCGGATGACGATGATCTCGCCCAGGCCAAAGACGTTGTCGCGATTGATGGACGTTTCCTGCGCGCGGACCGATAGAGCGGGCAAGGCGGACAGGACGGCGGCCGAGGACAGCAGCCAGAAGCGTAAGCGGCTCATGTAAGTATTTCCCGTTTTTGTTTTATTTGGAAACCAGTGCGAGGGCGCGCGCCTGACGTTCGTCGAGCGCGTCGGCCCAGGCCTTCATTTGCGCCGTCGGTGCGGCGTCGGCCTTCGCGGGCCTGAAGCTCATGATGACTTTGGCGGTGACGGCGTCGTTGTCCGGCACCGGCACCCAGCCCGCGAGGGCGCGGGCTTCTTTTGTCGCGGGCGTCGCGCCCTTGGCCTCGGCGGCTTGAATGGCGCGCCACAGGGTGCGGAGTTTGTCCCGGCGCGCGGTGATCGCGGCGTTGAACAGCGTGGAAATCAGCGGTCCGCGCGCCGGGCCCATGGATAAATCGTAAGCGTAGGTCGCGTTCGGCGAGACCGAGAAGGGGTTCACGATCTTGCTGTCAATATCGCGATAGGCATCCGGGCGGATCGGATAGCGATTGATCTCGCGCCGGAACAAAAGCTTCTGACCGGCGGACGACAGGACATAGTCGGTGAAGGCTTTCGCCGCCGTCGGGTGCGGCGCGCTGGCGACGATGGCGACGTAGGCCGGCAGGAAGGCGGTGCGCGCGGGATAGATCAGCGTCAGCGGCTGGCCTTCGGCGATGGCGTTGCGCGGCAGGAAGTCGATGGCGAGGGCGGCGGCGGCTTTGCCGTCGATCACGGGCGCAAGGATCTGGCCGCCGCGCTGCGCGAGGCTTGCGTTCGCCGCCATCTCCGACAGCATCGCCCAGCCCGCCGACCAGCCTTTGTCCTGAAGGATCACGTCATACAGGCCCGGCGCGAAGCCAACTTCGGACGGCACCGGCATGACGACAAGGCCGTCGAAGGCCGGGTTCGCCAGATCGTCCCACCGCGCCGGCATCGCGATATGTTTATCCGCCAGCGGCTTTTCGTTGACGGCGAGGCCGTAGCCGGCCACCTCAAAGGCCTCATACCGCCGCGCCGCGTCCGAAATGGGCTGCACGCCGATTTTACCCGGCACCTCGGCTCTGTTCACCGCCAGGGGCAGGAAGGCGCCCTCGTCCGCGAGGGTTGGAAAGTTGAAGGCCGCGGGCGACCAATAGACGTCGATCCCGCCGCGTCCTTGCGCGCGCAAGGTCGCCATCGCATCGCGGCCCTGTTGCCACACGATGCGCAGGTCGATGCCGGGATGCGCGCGCTCGAAGGCCTCCTCGTAGCGCGTGGTCATCTCTTCAGGATAGGACGTCAGGACAACGACCTCGCTGTCCGCCGCCCGGGCCGTGCCGGCGGGAAGGCCCGCAAAAAACAGAGCGCTCGCCAGGGCAAGAGCGTGAACGCGGTTCATAGGGTTCCCCATCGATATTCCCGTACGGATATATCGACGGCTCTACTTATTATTTGGTTGAGATTCAACAAAAGGCTGCGTGGGGCGGGCATCATCACCCCCTTTACGAAATATTCTTTCGAATATATCGAGGCGCGCGCCCACACCACACGCGCGCCCATACCGCACGCGCGGCGGCCCCGACGCGCCTATGCGATGGCCCTTTACCCCCGCTTTAACGCAAGTTGGACGTGTTCTTGCCACAGTCCTTGCGTTTCCTCTTGTATGACCACGACCAGAAACCCCGCTGAAGACGCAAAAGCCATGCTGGGCCCCACGGGCGAACTCCAGCGTGTCGCCGCCCTGGCTTTTGTGTACCCGCGCCATGCGGGCTGGATCGTCCGCACGCCTTCAACCGATGGTACGGATTACTGCATCACCGGATTCGTCGGCCCCAAGGCCTTCAACCGCGCGGTGGAATACGCCTCCGAGAAGTATTCAGGCGTGCTCGTGCTGGAGCACGAACCGTAGCCCAACGCCGGCGATGGCGACTCGCGCGATGCATACTTTCGATTTTTTGTGTCATTAAATTCACGGTTTCCCGAAATATCGCTCGACAAAAATCGGGAAAAGGCGCATTGTTATGCGCGCTTGCTCTTTGACATCGTGAATCTCTTTTGCGTGCCTGCGCGACGGCGTTCCGCGCAACAATATTTGCTTCTTTGCCACAATGTCGCGCGATGTCGCGTGAATGTCGCGCGTAAGATCGTCCCGCAACACTTTCTCCTACAATGAATTTTTCCGGTTTGGCGCTTTGTCGCGCATGTCGCGCGCTTTTCCGGTTACTGCGGGCGCACTCTACGTTTATGCATGGCTTAACCTGGGAGCCCCCCGAAAAATTCATGGGCCAGCTTCGGGCCGATATAACGGAATTTCGCGAGCTGGCGCGCCAGCGACACGGGCTTGCGCAACGACTCCTTGCGCAAGGAATAGCGCACCATCGAATTTGATCCGCTCGCGGTATCGCTGTGGCCCATGCGGTAGATCGCGCCGGGGAACGGCAGGGGCGCCAGCGGCGTGCCCTGCATCTCAAGATCGCGCTTGATGAATTTATGGCTGCCCAGCGTGCGGGCGATGTAAGCCGTGCTCGCGACCTCGTTTTCGGCCGGCAGGTTCAGAAGATCCGCCCGGACGATGTGCGACGTGCCG
The DNA here is from genome assembly GCA_041919675.1 of Rhodospirillaceae bacterium. Lineage (GTDB taxonomy): Bacteria > Pseudomonadota > Alphaproteobacteria > Rhodospirillales > Rhodospirillaceae > SHVO01. The sequence goes on from JAYRTJ010000040.1 coordinate 2,936, forward strand.
CACAGCTCAAAGAACGCCTGTGGATATGAGAACAAAAGCCGCCGGCCGGAGAACATGTAACCGGCGTTCACATACCACCCGTTCGCGTGGGGATGTTCAGCCACGAAGCCGGCGAGACGGCGGCTCACCACGTCGTCGTAGTCCACCACCATCACATGGCCGCGCAGCATGCCCGCGGCGCGCGCATGAAGAAGCCCGGCGAGCAGGCGTTGGCCCTTATCGCGGCGGATGGCGTCCCAGAGCGCTTCCTGACCTGCGCTCGCGTCGAGTCTGTTGGGCGGGACGTCGACCCGCACCACATCGCAGTTCATGAGGTCGCTCGGAAGATCGGCGCCGTGATTGGCGACGATCACCGCGTTCCATGCCCCGCTGTCTTGGGCGTGTAGCGAGCGCACCGTAATTGCCATGCGCGTTCGAATGGCCGGCCAGTTGGACGCGGTGGCCTGGTGGCGTACGGGAATGACGAACGTCAGCATGAGCGGTTTTCAGCATGAGCGGTTCTCAGCATGGGCGGTTCAGTGTTTGTATTTCTTCTGACGCTCGGGGTCCGCGCCTATCAGCTCGTCGAGGGGCAGTTTTTCAAGAACGGACGGCGGGGGTTTGGCGAGGCCTTCTTTTTCCATCGCCTGGGCCCAGCGCATGAGGGCGTCGGGCATCTTGCGCGAGAGCCAGGCGGGACCGACATGCTCCACCCATAGTTCGATCTCGCGCGGCGTGACCTCGACCTTCGCGCACATGCCCTCGGCGATTTCCACAAGCGTGCGGGCGACCGTCGCGTCGATCATCGCCGACGGTTCGGTCCAAAATCCCTTGCGGTAGCTGTCGGTGTAGAAGCCGAGCTGTTTCAGCATGTCGAGGACTTCAACCGTCTCGCCGGCCGTGTCGGTGGCGTCCTTGAACTCCGACAGATGGCGTGCGCCTTTCTGCACGAGTTCGGAGAGGATCCACGCGGTGTTCTTCGGATGGTGCGCGCGGTAATCCTTCCATGCGCCGATGAGCTCGCTCTTGGAGCGCGACAGGCACATGGCGCGCAGGGTGGAGACTTTCTCGCTCTCTTCCACGGACAAGGCGGCCATCGAGGCGGCCGACGGATAGCGCTTCGCGTCGAGCAGGATCTTCGCGTCGGCGGCCAGGCGTTTCGCATTGCGGATGGCCGCGTTGATGCCTGCGGCGACCTCGTTGGCCGAGAGGTTCCCGCGAAAAGGCGATAACGGCGGCGTGGAACTCGGGGACGGCATGGGGCTCTCGCGTGACTAGCGGTGCACTCAAAGCCCCCTCACGAATGATAAGAGGCTGTGGTGCAACGATGCAAGCCGTGGAGTGTTCCCGGGACGCCGCGGCGGCCCTTCACGTAAGGGCCTGACCGAGAACAAATTTAGGCGGAAATGACCGCGCCGTTGCGCGGGTCCGCCGGAAGGGCCAGATCGACGAAGATGTCGGTGATCTGGTCCGGCGCCGGCAGGCTCATCGGATCCTCGCCCGGATAGGCCTGGGCCCGCATCTTGGTGCGCACACGGCCCGGATCCACGATATTTGCCTTCACATGGGTATGGGCGAGCTCGGCGGCGTAGATCTTCACCATCTGCTCGAGGGCCGCCTTCGAGGCCGCGTAAGGGCCCCAATACATCTGGGCCTTCCGCGCAACCCCGGACGTCACAAAAATCGCGCGTCCCGCGTCCGACAGGCGCAGCAATGAATCCATTGCGCGAATCAAGCGCCAGTTCGCGTGAACATTGAGATTGAACACCTCGTTCCACATCTTCGGCGTGTAGTGGCCCATGGGCGAGAGCTGGCCCAGCATCGCGGCGTTGCCCACCAGGATGTCGAGCTTGCCGAAGCGCTGGAACAGGGCCGCGCCGGTCTGGTCGATCTTGTCGAAGTCGGTGAGGCTCTCGTTCACGAGCACGGCGGGCAGGCCGCCGCCTTTTCTGATCTCGTCGTCGAGTTCTTCCAAGGCGCCGGTGGTGCGCGCGAAGGCGATGACTTGGGCGCCTTCCCGGGCGTAGCGCAGGGCGATGGCGCGGCCGATGCCGCGCGAAGCGCCGGTGACGAGCGCGATGCGGCCCGCGAGCTTCCCGGTCTGTGTCACGTCTTAGACTCTTTCGGTGAGCAGCGAGAGCTGCTTGGGTTGGGTGCCGGCGTTGCGGTCCGTCAGCGGCAGCGGATAGTCGCCGGTGAAGCAGGCGTCGCAGAACTGGGGATGGCCCATGTCGCGCTTGGCTTCGCCGAGGGCCTTGTACAGGCCGTCGATGGAGATGAAGGCGAGGCTGTCCACGCCGAGCAGCTTCGCCATCGCCGGAACGTCGTACTGATGGGCGAGCAGCTTGTCGTAGTCCGGCGTGTCGATGCCGAAGAAACACGGATGCGCGGTGGGCGGGCTGGAGATGCGCATATGCACTTCCGTCGCGCCGGCCTGGCGGACCATCTCGACGATCTTCTTGGACGTGGTGCCGCGCACGATCGAATCGTCCACGAGGACCACGCGCTTGCCTTCGAGCACGTCGCGGTTCGGATTGTGTTTGCGCTTCACGCCGAGATTGCGGGTCTTGTCCGTCGGCTGAATGAAGGTGCGGCCGACGTAGTGGTTGCGGATGATGCCGTATTCGAACGGCACGCGCGCAGCCGCGGCGTAGCCCAGCGCCGCCGGCACGCCGGAGTCCGGCACCGGCACGACCACGTCGCAGTCCACGGCGCTTTCGGCCGCGAGCTGCGCGCCGATTTTCTTGCGCACGTCGTACACGCTATGGCCTTCGGACACGGAGTCGGGGCGGGCGAAGTAGATGTACTCGAAGATGCAGAAACGGGGGTGTTGCTTCGGGAACGGCTTCAGGCTGCGCACGCCTTCGTGCGTGATGATCACCACTTCGCCGGCGTCCACGTCGCGCACGTATTCCGCGCCGATGATGTCGAGCGCGCAGGTTTCCGACGCGAGCACATGGGAGTTTCCGGACTTGCCGAGCACCAGCGGGCGCACGCCCAAGGGATCGCGGGCGCCGATCAGCGCGCCGTTCATCAGGCCGACGAAGGAGTAGGCGCCTTCGATCTGGCGCAGGGCGTCGATCAAACGGTCCTCGAAGGTGGTCTCTTCGCTGATGGCCATCAGGTGGATGACGACTTCGGTGTCCGAGGTCGATTGGAACAGGCAGCCGCGGCGTTTCAGCTCGTTGCGCAAGGTCAGCGCGTTGGTGAGGTTGCCGTTGTGCGCAATGGAAAAACCGCCCGTGTCGAGTTCGGCGAACAAAGGCTGCACATTGCGAAGGATGGTCTCGCCGGTGGTGGCGTAGCGCGTATGGCCGATGGCCATGTTGCCCTTGAGGCGGTCCATGACGGCCTCGGAGGCGAAGTTCTCGGACACGTGGCCCATGCCGCGGTGGCTGTGGAACTGGACGCCGTCGAAGCTGACGATGCCGGCCGCTTCCTGGCCGCGGTGTTGCAGGGCGTGCAGGCCGAGCGAGGTGTGGGCGGCCGCTTCCGCGTCGCCGATGATGCCGAACACGCCGCATTCTTCGCCGAGATGATCGTCATCGACGCGGTCGTTGCCGACAAAAGGATGGGTGCTGAGCCGGTCACTCATGGGGGGCGGTCGTCTCCGGGCTCAAGGTGCTATTCATGAGCCGTTCTATATCCCGGCGTTCTTGATTTTGGTACCCGGCTTCCGTGGTTTTTTCTTTGGAATCGGAAGCCTTTACCGCCGGCGCCGGCCGGTTGAGGCGTTCGAGCGTCTTGGCGGTATGTATGGCGTCTTCGGCCTTAATCAAGGCGGCCGGCTTTGGCGCCAGAACCGGGGGCATCAGGGACCGCGGAAGCGCCGAAACCAGGCCTTCGGCGGCCATTTCGATCACCGGCAGGGTCTTGGCGGTCTCGATCCAGCGCGGACGCTCACGCTCGGTCAGCCAGTCGGTGATCACGAGGCCGACCGCCAGGATCACCACGGCTCTTGCTATGCCGAACACAAAGCCCAGTGAACGGTCGAGGTTGCCGAGCGCGCTTTTCTGGATCGCGCGGGCCACGGCGTGGGTGGCGATGGACAAGATCAGCAGCACCAGGATGAATATCCCGACGGCGGCGGCCGCATCGGCGGCCCAGTTGATCGGGATCAGGCCGCGCGCATGGGGCTGCACGAAAGGGAAGCCGTAGACGACCGCCGCCACCGCGCCGATCCAGGCGGCGATGGACAGCACCTCGTGAACAAAACCCCGAATGAAGGCAATGAGCGCGGAGATGAGAAGGATGGCGCCTACGGCAAGATCGAGGCCGTTCACAGGCAAGCCTTGCATCAGTCACCCGCCGCTTTGCGAGGAGGCGTGCGGGAAACGGAAGAGTCGGTAAACTGGCTCACCACGTCTTGCACGTGACCCATGCTTTTAACTGAAAGCCCCGTTTTGGTGTCGTCCGGCTTACCCTGGTCCGACTTGCGGGCCGAGCGCGGGATCCAGGCTTGTTTAAAGCCCAGTTTCGCGGCTTCTTTGAGGCGCACGTCGCGCTGCGCCACGGCCCGAACCTCGCCAGAAAGTCCGATCTCGCCGAAGACCACCGCATCCGCGGGGACCGGGTCGCCCGTCAGGGCTGAAACCAGGGCCGCCGCAACCGCGAGGTCCGCCGCCGGTTCCTGAATCCTGAGGCCGCCGGCGACGTTCAGATAAAGGTCATGCCCCGTGAAGGCAAGGCCGCACCGGGCCTCCAGAACCGCCAGAACCATGTTCAGGCGGGCCATGTCCCAGCCTACGGCCGCCCGGCGCGGGGTGCCCAACGCCGAAGGAGCCACAAGGGCTTGAATTTCCACAAGAACGGGGCGCGTGCCCTCTAAACCTGCGAACACGGCGCTGCCGCTCACATTGCCCCGGCGCTCGGCCAGGAACAGGGCCGAGGGATTAAGCACCTCGGCCAGGCCCGCGTCGGTCATCTCGAACACGCCGATCTCGTCCGTGGGCCCGAAGCGGTTCTTGACCGCCCTGAGGATTCGGAACTGATGGCCGCGGTCGCCTTCGAAGTAGAGGGTCGTATCGACCATATGTTCCAGGACGCGCGGACCGGCCAGGGTGCCTTCCTTGGTCACATGGCCCACCAGGAACAAGGTGAAGCCTCTGCGTTTCGCGACCCGGATGAGTTCATGGGCGCACGTCCGAACTTGAGTCACCGTGCCCGGCGCGGATTCGACATTGTCGGCGTACATGGTCTGGATGGAATCGATCACCACCACGTCCGGAGGTGTTCCGGCTTCCAAACTCGCGATGATGTCGCGCACGTTGGTCGCCGCGGCGAGTTGGACGTTCGCCTTACTGAGGCCGAGGCGTTCGGCGCGAAGCCGCACCTGGTCCACCGCTTCTTCGCCGGTGATGTAGGCCACCGCGCACTTGGCGGCGAGTACGCCGGAGGCTTGCAGGAGCAAGGTCGATTTTCCGATGCCGGGATCGCCGCCCACGAGAATGGCGGAACCCGGAACCAGGCCGCCGCCGCACACGCGGTCCAGTTCCCCGATGCCGGTGATCCGGCGCGGCGGCGGAACGTCCTGGGTTTTGAGATCGACGAACGCGATCTTGCGTCCGGCTTTGCCGCCGAGCCCCTTCGGCGCGCTCTCGCGCGGGGCTTCCTCAACGATGGTGTTCCATTCGCTGCAGGCATCGCACTTGCCGGCCCATTTGGTATAGGTCGCCCCGCAGTTCTGGCAGACGAAGGAGGCCGTCGATTTTGCCATGGACCCTCACCGCCTCGCTTCGCGCGGCACCCTCTCGCGCTTGCGGGAGAGGGCCGGGGTGAGGGGCTTTGCCCCGCTCATCTTCTCACCTGCATCTTGATCGGTCCTTCGGCGCGGCCGTGCACGAACTGATCGACATATTCGTTGCCGCTGGCGTCCACGATCTTCGCGTCGCCGACCCAGATCAGCTTGCCCTGGTAGAGCATCGCGATGCGGTCGCCGATCTTCTTGGCGGAATGCATATCGTGCGTAATCGAAAGCGCGGTGATGCCCTGCTTGCGCACCGTGGACACGATCAGGTCGTTGATGACGTCGCCCATGATCGGATCGAGACCCGTGGTCGGTTCATCGAAGAACACGATCTCCGGCGAACTTGCGATGGCGCGCGCCAAACCCACGCGCTTTTGCATGCCGCCCGAAAGCTCGACGGGAAGCAGCTCGGCCACGTCGGCGGACAGGCCCACTTTCGCGAGCGTTTCGATGGCTTTGTCCTTCGCCGCCTTGCGCGGCATGTGCTCGGCCTGGATCAGGCCGAAGGCCACGTTTTCCCAGACGGGCAAGCTGTCGAACAGCGCGCCGCCCTGGAACAGCATGCCGAATTTCCGGTTCACCGCTTCGCGGTCGGCGGGGCGCCGGTGCGTGACGTCCTGGCCGTCCACTTCGATGACGCCCGAGTCCGCAAGCAGAATGCCGAGAATGCATTTCAGCAGCACAGACTTGCCGGTGCCCGAGCCGCCGATGACCACCACGGACTCGCCCTTGGCGACGTCCAAGGTCACGCCGTCGAGAACCTTCTTCTCGCCGAAGCTTTTTTTGACGTCCCTGAGGCTGATCTTCGGCGCGGTCATATCAGGTCCCGAAGAAGAGTTCGGTGATGACGTAGTTGAACGTCAGGATCAGGATCGAGGACGAAACCACGGCGTTGGTGGTCGCGGTGCCCACGCCTTGCGCGCCGCCCTTCGAGTGATAGCCCGAATAGCAGCCCATCAAGGCAATGATGAAGCCGAACACCGCCGCCTTCACGAGGCCCGAGATCACATCGAGCGGCTCGAGGAATTCCACCGTGTTGCTGAGATAGATGCCGGCGTTGAAGTCGAGCTTATACACCGCGACCATGTAGCCGCCGAACACGCCGATGATATCGGCGACGAGCACGAGGGCCGGAAGGGTCAGGAGTCCGGCGATCAGGCGCGGGGCCACGAGATACTTGAACGGATTGGTCGAGAGCGTGGTCAGGGCGTCGATCTGTTCGGTCACGCGCATGGTGCCGATCTCGGCGGCCATGGACGCGCCGATGCGTCCCGCCACCATGAGGCCGGCGAGCACGGGGCCCAGTTCGCGCGTTAGCGAGATCACGACGACATTTGCAATCGCGCTTTCGGCCGAGAAGCGCGCGAAGCCGGTATAGCTCTGCAGCGCAAGCACCATGCCGGAGAAGATCGCCGTCAGGCCGACGACGGGCAGCGAGTAGTAGCCGATGTCGACCATCTGCTTGCCGATGAGGCGCGGATAGAACGGCGGGCGCACGCAATGTGAGATAGCGGTCGCGGTGAAGATCGTCAGCCGGCCGAGATGGCCGAAGAAGGCGAGGACAACGGCGCCGATGGTCGCGAGAAAGTTCATTTCACATACTGCCGCGCATAACGCGCGCCGAGGCTGGTCAGGATTTCGTAGGAGATCGTGCCGGCTTCCGCGGCGATCTCGTCCACCGAAACGCGGGCGCCGATGAGTTCAATGGTCGCGTCGGGCCCAAGGCTTGAATCGGGCACCGCCGAAACGTCGAAGATGGTCAGATCCATGGAAACACGGCCCGCCACAGGCACCTTGATATCGTCGATATACCCATGCCCGCGCGGAGAAAACGAACGCAACAGGCCGTCAGCATAACCTATTGAAACTGTTGCCAATTTCGCCCCGTCTTGGGCCGTGTAGGTGGCACCATATCCAACGGGTGCGGCAGCGTCAACGCGCCGGACCTGCACGATTTTGCCCTTCAGGCGCACCACCGGGATCATGGGGTTCGGCTTGCCGGACAAGGGATTGGCGCCGTACAGCGCCACGCCCGGGCGGGCGAAGTGGAAGTGGTACGCCGGGCCCAGGAAGATGCCCGCGGAGTTCGTGAAGCTGCCCTTCGCATCCGGGAACTTGCCCCGGAAGGTTTCCAGGGTCGAGGCGAACTTGCGCTGCTGCGCATCGTTCATGGGCGTGTTGTCCTCGGCGCAGGCCAGGTGGCTCATCAGCGCCAGGGGATGAAGTCCCACGAAACCGTCCGCATCGCCCATCAGCCGCTCGAATTCGCGGGCCGTGAGTCCGAGGCGGTTCATGCCGGTGTCGACATGCACCAGGCTTTCCATCAGCACGTCGTTGGCCTGCGCGAAATCGCGCCAACGTTCGATCTGCGCGGGCGAGTTCAGGACCGGCACGAGCCGGAAGGCGGCGAAGTCGCGCTCGGTGCCCTTGTTGGGCCCATGCATCACAACGATGCGCGGGGCATCGCCGATGGCGGCGCGCAACGTGATGCCCTCGTCGACATGGGCCACGAAGAAGGTTTTGCAGCCGGCGTCCTTGAGGGCCTTGCCGACCGGCTCCACGCCGGTCCCGTAAGCGTCCGCTTTCACCACGGCGCCCATTTCGCAGTTCGGTCCGACCCGACGTTTGAGCAAACGCCAGTTCTCGGCGATGGCCGCGAGGTCCACGGTCAGGAACGCGCCGGCGCGGTCGCCCTGGGACGATACGGCAGAGGAAACGGGTGTGCAACGCATGCCCGCGTGTATGGCCGGAACCACCCCTTTCGGCAAGGGGTGGGGCTCAATCCTCGATCGGCGGCGGCAGGTGGCTCTGGTCGATCAGATCGCTGAAATGCGTGTAGTTGGCATCGAAATAGAGCCGCACGGTGCCGATCGGGCCGTGACGCTGCTTGGCCACGATGGCTTCGGCCACATTGTGGGCCTGCTCGCAGCGCTGCTGCCAGTTGGTATGGCGTTCGGCGAACTTGTCGCTGCTTTCTTCCGGGCGCTGCGAAGGCTCGGCGCGCTCGAGGTAATACTGTTCGCGGTACACGAACATGACCGCGTCGGCGTCCTGTTCGATGGAGCCCGATTCACGAAGGTCGGCCAGCTGCGGGCGTTTGTCTTCGCGCTGTTCGACGGCGCGGCTCAGCTGCGAGAGCGCCATGACCGGCACGTTCAGCTCCTTCGCCAGCGCCTTGAGGCCGCGGGTGATGGCCGAGACTTCCTGCACGCGGTTCTCGGACTTCTCGCTGCGGCTCGTGCCGATGAGTTGCAGATAGTCGATGACGATCAGGCCCAAACCGGGCGAACCGTCGGCGGTCTTGTTCTGGCGCGCGAGGCGGCGGCAGCGGGTGCGGATGGTCGAGACCGTCACGGCCGGCGTGTCGTCGATATAGAGCGGTGTTTCGGCCACGTCCTGGCTGGCCACCACGAGGCGGCTGAAGTCGTCGTTGGACAGGCCGCCGGTACGGATCAGGTGGCTGCTGATCTTCGAGCGCTCGGCCAGGATACGCGTGGCCAATTGTTCTGAAGACATTTCAAGCGAGAAGAAGGCCACATGCTTGCCGCGGTCTTCGGCGCGGTCGGTGGTGCGATAGTAGTGCGCGGCGTTGAAGGCGATGGTGGTCGCGAGCGCGGTGTTATGCGTGACGATGTAATCGTCGGTGACGTAAAGCTTGTCCGGATGCGTCACGGCAATGCACTGGGCGGGCGCGGCGCGCGAGGGTTCGATGGAGGCGAACGTCAGGCGCTTGCGGCGCACCGGCGCTTTCGTGCGCGCACCCTTCGCGCCAAGAAGGCCGAGCGCGGCAGGGTCAGAAAGCTGGAGATTGCAGACGTACGCCGGACGGCCGGTTTTTCTTTCGCCGTCGATGGAACACATGCCCCCAAGGGACCGTACCAACGCCTGTACGCCGTCCGCCAAGCGGCGGCTGGTCGTGCAAAACCGGATGCCGCCACGCGATTCAACCCGGCCATCGCTATCGAGAAGGCCGCGAAGGAGATTGAGACGGGCATCGCGCGGGGCCGTGAAATATACTTCGGGGATGAACTTTTCTTCGCTCCGGACATCCCAAAGTCCAAGTGCAATAAAGCTTTCCTTGAGAGGCTGGGGGACAACACCTTGTCGGCCGGCCCCGCGATGGCCGGCGGATTGCACCACGCGGTGGTCGCAGCCGCCCGCGGCGGTGAGCTTGAACGTTTCTTCAAGGCGCTCTTGAAGCCGGTCAAGCATCGCTGGCGCGGTTGTGGAGAAGCGGATCGCGCCATCGCTTAAACTGCCGTCACCTAGAAGGGCGCCCAGCACCCACGCATCAACGGGCAGGGCGGCGTCTTTTCCAAAAACGCCGTTGGCCAAGTCGATCCAGAGGCGGTTTTTGTATCGCGCCCGGTTCAACATGCTCCTCAATTTATTGGTGTCGACGATGCGTGGCTCCGGCCATGTGCGGTACCACACCCGCCACAGATGCTCGGCGCAGCACTCCGTCGTCCGGCCGTCGGAGAACGTCACGCGGAATATCTCTTTGGTGCCTTGCGGATAAATCCCGGCGACACGGGACGGCTTGCCGTCGACGGATACAAGCGCATCTCCCAGCCGCAAGTCGCCCATGCGCTTCCACCCGGACGGCGTCAGGACCTTGGCGTCCAGAGGTTGTGCTTTGCCCATCGACGGCCGGCCGGCCAGGATGATCAAGTCGGACGGGTGCAGGCCGCCGAGTTTCTTGTCGAGATCGAGAAGGCCGGTGGTGACGCCGGCCAGCGCGCCCTCGCGGCGGTGCGCGGCTTCGGCGAGGTTGATGGCGGTGACGAGGGCGTTGCCGAAGCTCTGGAAGCCGCCTTCGAGCGTGCCTTCCGAAGCCAGGTTGAACAGCACCTGTTCCGAGGCTTCGATCTGCTGGACGGCCGTTTCGTCGGGCGTCGCGTCGAAGGCCTTGTTGACGATTTCTTCGCCGAGCTCGATCAGCTCGCGGCGCAGGTACAGGTCGTAGATCAGCTTGCCGTATTCGGTCGAGTTGATGACCGTCACGGCGCCGGCGGCGAGGCTGGCGATGTACTTCATGCCGCCCGCGCCGACTACGAGGTCGTCGCGTTCCAGGTACGTCTTCAGCGTGACCGGATTGGCCTGATGGCCCTGTTCGATCAGCTTGCCGCAGGATTCGAAGATGCGCCCGTTCACCGGATCGGCGAAATGAAGCGCGCGCAGGAATTCGTGCACGCGCTCGTAGGCGCGATTGTTCATCAGGATGGCGCCCAGCAGCGCGCGCTCCGCCTCATAGTTATGCGGCGGTGTGCGGAGAACCTGACCGGCGGCGTCCGCCGGCTCTGTGACGCGAAGTGGAGTTGCCATTTGTAAGAAGAGTATCCCCTAAGAGTCTCGTCTTAGAGACTTAGGTCTGTGAGGACAATCTATCACGGTCTGTGGATAACGTGGATATCGGGGGCGCTCCGATCTCACGGACAGGTTGCGCAACATATGAACATCCCTTGGCCATGGTTTCGCCCGGGCCCCGAAAAAGTTCCGCCGCCTTTGCGCGTTATTTCTTGAGGCACGGAGAAAAGAGATGGACCGCAAAATTCGCACCTTCGCCCAGCTGCTGGCCGCCGCGTTAATCATTATGACCGGCACGGGGCTCTATGCGTTTTCCCTCCAGGACCGGCTCGACGACACGGTGGAGTCCTTCGGCGCACTCGAGCAGGACCGCAATCAGTGGAAGTCGAAAGCCGAGGCCGCCCAAGGCCTGATCGACGGCGCGTCGGCCTCGCTCGATCAATGCAGCGCGCAAGTCGATGACCTGAAGTCTCGGCTCGCGGTTGGTCTCCCATCACCCCACGATCCGCGCTCATAGATGCCGCACGGCGCGCCGCGCCCTACCTTTATGCAGCGCCGCGCTCCCTAGGTTTGTGTAACGGCGTGCGGCGGAACGCCGGTGTTTCTTGGTCATTTGCATAACCGCGCGTATAGTTGGAGCACACGGCGCGTTGCCGTGTGTGATCGGTGCGTGCCTTGTCAGGTAGCGTTCCGAACGACCTGATGAAAGTCACGGCCCGTGCGGAGGTTAACGAGGGTGCGAACCCTCACAACGGGAGGATTTAGAATGGGTGGTGCTGGTGCTGCCGTGCGTCTTCTCGCCTTAGCAGTCTTTGTTGTTGCGGGAGCCGGCGTTTACGCGATGGTGCTGAAGAGCGACCTCAAAGCCGCCGAGGTCCAACTCAATACAATTGCCAAAGATCGCGACCTCTACAAAACGCGTGTCGAACAATACGCTTCTCAAAGTAAGGACGATTCTCGGTCGCTCGCGAGCTGCGAAGCCCAGGTCACCGACCTGACGGCGCAGCTTCAAGCCGCCACGGCGAAGCCCGCCGGCCGCCGTTAACCGAGGCTGAAAGACCGGGCCGCCGGCCGGCGGCCCGGTTGAGCCGCCCTGTGCGCGTGCTGCGTGCAGGTGAGGGCGGCTCTCGTCCATTTTTCTTGCCAAGTGAGAAGGCCTCTGCCCTCATGCCGCCCGCTCGTCTGGCGCGGATTTTTCACACATGGATCTCATCACGTTCTTGCAGGCGGCCGTCCTCGGCCTGGTCGAGGGGCTGACGGAATTCCTGCCGGTGTCGTCCACCGGCCATCTCATCCTTCTCATCGATCTGCTCGGCTTTCAGGGCCCGCCCGGAAAGATGTTCGAGATCGTCATCCAGCTGGGGGCGATCCTCGCGGTCGTGTGGATCTACCGCGTGAAAATCTTCAATGTCGTGCGCGGCGTTTTCTTCGAGCCCGCGGCGCAGAAATTCACCCTCAACCTGATCCTCGCCTTTTTGCCGGCGATGGTGATCGGCGTGTTCGCCTATTCGTTCATCAAGAGCGTTCTGTTTTCGCCCTGGGTGGTGAGCGTTGCGTTGATCGTGGGCGGCATCGCGATTCTCATCATCGAGCGCGCGCAAAAAACCGCGCGCTATCACGCGCCCGAGGAGATCCCCTGGCCCAAGGCGCTCGCGATCGGACTGTTCCAGTGTATCGCGATGATTCCGGGTGTCTCGCGCTCCGGCGCCACGATCATGGGCGCGCTGCTGGTGGGCGTTGAACGCCGCACGGCGGCGGAATTCTCGTTCCTGCTCGCAATCCCGACCATGCTCGCGGCCACCGTGTACGATCTCTACAAAAACCGCGATGTCCTGACCACGGACAATCTTTCCATCATCGCCGTGGGGTTCCTCACCGCGTTCCTGGTGGCCTTCGCGGTGGTGCGTACGGTGCTGAACTTCATTTCAAAGCACGGCTTCACGCCGTTCGCGATCTACCGGATCGCGCTCGGCGTCGCCATGTTGATTATCCTGGCGCTGAGACCCTAGCCCGCGGCCGGCTTCGGTTGCGGTTTCGGCTGCTTGGCGCGGATCTCTTCCGGCCAGGTGCTCTTGATGAAGGCCAGCACCGCCCAGATGTCGCGGTCGGTGAGCACGTCCCTGAACAGCGGCATGTCCGTCGGATAGTCATCGCCGAGGCCGTCCTTAATGATCAGGAACAGCCGTCCGTCCGAATGATGCCAGGTGTGGCCGGTGGGGTCGTGCGGCGGCGCGGGCAGCTTGCCGTCCGGCAGATGCTTCATCCAGTCCGGCTGACCTTCCAGGTTCGCGCCGTGACAGGCCGCACAGTGGTCCGCGTACACCTGCTTGCCGTGGGACACGAGGCGCGTGTCCGCATGGTCGGCGCTGAGCGCGGCTTCGTCTTTCGTCGCCCAGAGGACCGCGGCGCCCAAAGCCGCGATGGTGACGGGACCCGCGAAGAGGATCGCTTTCACGCCCGGCGTCATATCGCGTTATCCCCGGAAATCGGCGAAATGCACGGCGCCGGCTTCATTGCCGATCAACAGGCGGTCGCCGTCCGGATTCCAGGCCATGGCGGTGACGGGACTGCCGGTGGGATCGAGGATGCCGATGGTGTTCACGGATCCCGGTTGACCGACGAGCACGCTGCCGTCCTCAAAGCCGGCGGCCACGATGTCGAGCTTCGGATTGGCGGCAACCGTGCTCACCAGCGCGCCCTCGGTGGCGGACCCGAACTCCGCCGGCGGCTTGCCCATGGGGCCGCTTCCGGCAAAAGGCCAGCAGATGACGCTGTCCGAGCCGGTCGTCGCCAGGAAATGGCCGCGGCGCGTGAAGGCGATGTTGCGCACTTTTCCCGGATACCCGGTCATGCGCATGTGTTCGCCGTCGGACAGACGCCAACCGTGCAGGGCGTTCTCCTGCATGGCGGTAATGAGATAGTCGCCGTCCGGTGACCAGACCGGTTGAAGATGCGAGCCGCGCCATTCAAGAACCGAGGCGGCCGCGGTGCTCGCCAGCCACCACAAACTGACGCCATTGTAGTGCGAAACGGCGAGGCGCTTGCCCTTGGGGTTGATCGCGAGGCCGCCCACGGTGCTTGCATGCGCGAGCTCGCGCAACTCGCCCTTCTTGTTCATGACGGTGGCCGTTTTACCGACCGCGAACACGCGCACGCCGGCGCCGGCATGGGACGTCACATGCTCGATCCACTTGCCCTTGTTTTCCCACAAGGTCTCCGCCGCGCCGGCGGCGGCGATCTTCACCAGCTTGCCGTCGTCGCCGCCGGAGAGGAACGCGCCTTTCTCGATATCGGCGGCGAGGGAGAGGCACGCGCCCTTGTGCGCGCTGACGGCGACGGGTGCGGCGTCCGGGGTTTCGCTGTCGAACAGGCGGATCGTGCCGTCGCCGAAACCGAGCGCCATGAGGCGGCCGTTCTGCGCGGCCGCCACGGCGTAATCGCCGAACGCCCAGGAGGCCACGCGGCCTTGCGCTTTTTGATGAGCCACGGCGGGGTCTTACGCCACGCAGGCTTCGAAGCCGGCCTTCAGCGCGGCTTCCGTCTCGGCGTCGATCTTGCGGCCGATGAACACGAGGCGGCTCTTGCGTTTGTCCTTCGCCGGCCACGCGCCGGTGTAGTTGCCTTCCGAGACCATATGCACGGCCTGGAACACAAAGCGCTCGTCCTTGCCTTGCATGTTCAAGATGCCCTTGGCGCGCAGAAGGTCTTGCCCCTTTGTGCGCAGGACCTCGTTGATCCACATGTCGAACTTCTGCTCGGAGACCGGCGTGTCGGTGGTCAGCGAGATGCTGCGGATCGCTTCGTCGTGCACCGGATTGACGGCGCCATGGTCGTGATCATGGCCGTGATCATGGTGGTGATGATCATGGCCATGGTGGTCGTGCCCGTGATGATCATGGCCGTGGTCATGATCGTGGTGATCATGATCGTGGTCATGGCTGTGATCGTGCGTCGGGTCGAACGCATGGCCGTGCAGGAAGCACGGGTCGTGCTCCAGGATGCGCTTCAGATCGAACGCGCCGCGGTCCAGGATCTTGTCGAGATCAATGTCGGCGCGCGCGGTGTGATAGATGGTCGCGAACGGGTTCAGGCCGCGCACGCGCGCTTCCACGCTGCGGAGCGTGTCGTTGCTCACCAGATCGGTCTTGTTGAGCAGCACGATGTCCGCGAAGGCGATCTGTTCCTTGGCTTCGCCGCTGTCGGCGAGGCGCTGGTCGATGTGCTTGGCGTCGACCACGGTGACGATACTGTCGAGCTTGGTCTTCTTGCGCACGTCCTCATCGGTGAAGAAGGTCTGGGCCACCGGCGCGGGATCGGCGAGGCCGGTTGTTTCCACGAGGATGGCGTCGAACTTGTCGCGGCGCTTCAAAAGGCCGGCGATGATGCGGATCAGGTCGCCGCGCACGGTGCAGCAGATGCAGCCGTTGTTCATCTCGAACACTTCTTCGTCGGCGCCGACCACCAGGTCGTTGTCGATCCCGATCTCGCCGAACTCGTTGACGATCACGGCGTACTTCTTGCCGTGGTTCTCGGTGAGCACGCGGTTGAGAAGGGTGGTCTTGCCGGCGCCGAGATAGCCGGTCAGCACGGTCACGGGGATCTGGTGGGCTTCAGCCATGGGGAAACCTCGGAAACGGGAAAATGGGTGGGCTTATATAAGTGTGCGCCAGCCCCAAATGCAAATCGGCGCGGACCTTGCGATCCGCGCCGATTCGAAGCGTCTGTAACGAAAGCTTTTACGCTTGCGCGTTGTCTTCCGCCGCCTCTTCGGCCGGGGCTTCGTCGACCATCAGCTTCTCGGCGTCTTCCGCGCGCTCCAGGAGCTGCGCGGCTTCGGCGATCTTCAGATTGCCTTCTTCCATCGAGCGGGCGATCGTGAATTCCACGTCGATCTTCACTTCCGGATGCAGGCGAACCGGCGTCTTGAACGAGCCGAGCACCTTCACCGGCGCGTTCAGCAGCACCTGGGTGGCTTCAACGGTCACACCCTGTTCCTTGAGCGAGGTGGCGATGTCGCGGGCCGAGACGGAGCCGTACAGCTGGCCGCCTTCGCCGGCGGAGCGGACGATGATTAGCTTCAGGCCGTCCATCTTCTTCGCAACGACTTCGGCTTCACCCTTGCGCTTCAGGTTCACCGCTTCGAGTTCGACTTTCTTGGATTCGTAATAAGCGCGGTTTTCCTTGTTGGCGCGCAGCGCCTTCTTCTGCGGGAACAGGAAGTTGCGGGCAAAGCCCGGCTTGACGTTCACGACTTCACCCATCTGACCCAACCGGTCGATACGCTCGAGCAGAATGACTTCCATTTCTTCCTCCATGGGCACCGTCCGGAGAGGGTGCGCTTTCAAAAACGCATTTCGTTGAAATGCGGCTCGTTGTTAATCCTCACGCGGCTTTGCGAACCGCGCCCGTAATTGCAGCACGTGATCCGCCGCCGCCAAACCGATCAGCAGGACGAACGACGCCGGTACGGTCACCAGCGTCACGATATAGAACAGCACAAGCAGGGTCGGACCCTGCTTCACCGCTTTTGCGCCGCTGTGCGCCACCGCGAGGCCTTGCAGAAGCAGCGGAAGACTAAGCACCGCTGCCGCATTGCCCGCGACGAAACCAGCGTCGCCGCTTAGCGCCAAGGCCGCGATAGCCGCTCCTGCGAACAGCAGGAAGAACCAGCGCTGGACCTCGAACGCGCGGTAGGCGGGCGTCGGCCATAAGGCCAAGCCCATCCGCTTTAACATCGACTGGGCCAGAGCGGCGCTGAGCAGCGCGCGCAGGCACCAGTTCCAACCGACCGCGCCAGGCAGCACCGCCGCCATGGCGTCGACGAATTGCGCCCGCGCTTTCACAAGCTCGGCGCCCGCCGCCGGATCGACCGGCATCGCCGTGACCACTTCGTCCAACCTGGCCCTGACCGCCGCTTCGATCCCTTCGGCTCCCGTGGGAAGCAGGAAAAGACCGACGACGACGATCAACACCGCGAAAGCCGCCAAGCCGCAGACCGTGCGGGCCAGGGCTTCACCCGACGCCGGAGCGTTCGGGTCCGCCTTCGCCGTTGCGATCGCGATTCGCGACAGCAACGCAGCCGGGGCGGCGTCGGCCACGAGGTAGACAACGGCGAAAGCGAACGAGCCGCTTAAGATCGCCACGGTCACCATTCCGCCGACCACGGCCACCGGCAGGAAAGCCCCGCCGAGGCCGAAGGCCGTCATCGCGAGCGGCAGCGGCGACAACATCGCGCCTAGGAGAACACCTAGAAACGACTGCCGCAGCGCCGCGATGAGTAACGCTCCACCTAACGCGCCGGCGACGACCGCAATCGCGCTCGCCCGGGTCACGATCGGTGATTAGACAGCGACGACGTACGGCAGCAACGCGAGGAAGCGGGCGCGTTTGATCGCGCGCGCCAGTTCACGCTGCTTCTTGGTCGACACGGCCGTGATACGGCTCGGCACGATCTTGCCGCGCTCGGAGATGTAGCGCGAAAGAAGGCGCGTATCCTTGTAGTCGATCTTCGGCGCGTTCGAGCCCGTGAACGGGCAGGTCTTGCGACGGCGGAAGAACGGTTTGCGTCCCGGAGCAGCCATTAGCCTTCTCCCTGGTCAGAGTCAGAACGAGGACGGCGGCCCGAGCTGAAACGGTCGCGGTCACCGCCACGGTCGCCATCGTCACGCGGACGGCCACGGCCGCCGCCGCCGAAGCCACGGCCACCGCCGAAGCCGCCGCGGTCGCCGAAGCCACCGGTGCGCTCGGCCGGACGGTCCTTGTTGAGCAGGACAGCCGATTGGCCTTCTTCATGTTCTTCAACGCGTACGGTCAGGTAACGCAGCACATCTTCATTGATGCGCATGCGGCGTTCGTATTCGTTGATCGCCGCCGCGGGGGCGTCGATGTTGAACAGAACGTAGTGACCCTTGCGGTTCTTCTTGATGCGATAGGTCAGCGAACGCAGGCCCCAGCTTTCACGCTTGGTCACCTTGCCGCCGCCTTCGGCGAGGATGTTGGTCAGTTCATCGGCCAGGGTGTCCACCTGCGTGGTGGCAATATCCTGACGCGCGATCACGACGCTCTCATAGAGAGGCATGAGGGTAGTTCTCCTTATGGCTTGTCTCGTCCAGGAAAACGCCGACCATCGGCGCTCCCCGGCATAGCTGGCCCCAAAAGGTCAGCAAGGAGCTATGTTAAGGGCGCGGAATATACACATTCCGCGCAGCGCCACAAGGGAAGACGGGCGCAAAAAGCGGGCGCCGCCGGCGCGGCGGGCGATCCGGATCGGTCGCCTCCTTTGACCTATTTATATATTAAAAATCAATACACTAGTATTCCAGGGCCGCCGCGGGCCTGGGGGATTTCTTGACAGAAAGCCCCCCTTGCGTCACCTCTCCGGCCCGAAATCGCGGGTTATAAAGGGGCGATCAATGAGCTGGAGCTACGTTTTTCCGGGCCAAGGGTCCCAGGCCGTAGGCATGGGCAAGGAACTGGCCGCGGCCTTCACGGAAGCGCGCGAGATCTTCCAGGAAGTCGACGATGCCCTGAGCCAGCGCCTCTCCAAGCTGATGTTCGAAGGTCCCGCCGACGAACTCACCCTGACCGAAAACGCCCAGCCGGCTCTCATGGCCGTCAGCATGGCCGTTGTGCGCGTCCTGGAAAAGCAGGCCGGCATCGCCATCCGCAAAACCGCGCGTTACGTCGCCGGCCACTCCCTCGGTGAATATTCCGCGCTGGCCGCGGCGGGCTCCTTGAGCCTCGCCGATACCGCGCGTCTTTTGAAAACCCGCGGCCAGGCGATGCAAAAAGCCGTGCCGGTCGGCGAAGGCGCCATGGCCGCGCTGCTCGGTCTCGACGTGGACGACGCGCAAAAGATCGCGAGCGATGCGTCCGGAAACGGGCTCATCTGCGCCGCCGCCAACGACAATGCGCCCGGCCAGGTCGTGGTGTCGGGTCACAAGGCGGCCGTCGAACGCGCGATCGAACTCGCGAAAGCAAAAGGCGCGAAGCGCGCCATGTTGTTGCCCGTGAGCGCGCCCTTTCATTGTCCTTTGATGAAGCCCGCCGCCGATGTCATGGCCGAAGCGCTGTCCAAGGTGACGATCTCGGCGCCCGTGGTGCCTGTGATCGCCAACGTCACGGCCGGCACGGTGATCGATCCCGACGAGATCCGCCGTCTGCTTGTCGAGCAGGTCTGCGGCATGGTGCGCTGGCGTGAAAGCGTGCATCTGATGAAGGAAGCTGGCGTCGATACGTTGATCGAACTCGGCGCGGGCAAGGTGCTTTCGGGCCTGACCAAGCGCATCGACGGCGATCTCACCGGCATCAGCGTCGGCACGCCGGCCGACATCGAAGAATTCGCCAAGAAGAAATAAGAAGAAAAAGGAAAAAGCGATGTTCGATCTGACCGGAAAAACGGCTTTGGTGACGGGTGCGAGCGGCGCCATCGGCGGCGCCATCGCGCGCGCGTTGCACGCGCAAGGCGCGAGCGTTGCGTTGCACGGTTCGCGCAAGGACGCGCTCGATGCGCTTGCCGCCGAACTCGGCGGCCGCACGCATGTGCTCGTCGCCAATCTCGCCGGCGGCGCCGAAGTCGTCGAAAAGATGATCCCGGACACCGAGGCCGCGCTCGGCCCGGTCGACATCCTCGTCAATAACGCGGGCGTGACGCGCGACGGCCTGATCCTTCGCATGAAGGACGAAGACTTCTGGACCGTGATGGACATCAACCTGGGCGTTGCGTTCCGCTTAAGCCGCGCCGCCGTGAAGGGCATGATGAAACGCCGCTTCGGCCGCATCATCAATATCTCCTCGGTGGTCGGCGCCACGGGTAATCCCGGCCAAACCAACTACGTCGCCTCGAAGGCCGGCCTGATCGGCCTCACCAAGTCGCTGGCGCAGGAAGTGGGCAGCCGCGGCATCACCGTGAATGCGGTCGCCCCGGGCCTGGTCACCAGCGCCATTTCCGACAAGCTCAACGAGGAGCAAAAGAACCGCATGCTCCAGAACGTCCCGGTGGGACGGATCGGGGAAGGCGCCGATATCGCGGCCGCCGTGGTCTATCTCGCCAGCACCGAAGCCAGTTACGTGACCGGGCAGACGCTCCACGTGAATGGCGGTATGGCTATGATTTAAAAGAGAAATCCGGTCCAAGACCGGCCTGCCGTAGCCCTAGCCAAGAAAAAGGTAATATGCTACTGACACCCTCACTTCGATGGGGGCCGGGAGCTCGGGCCGCGGGTCTGGCGCGCACAATAGTTCGTGACAGATATCGACTGCAGACATCATCACCACCAAGAAAAGATTAGAGGAATAAGAATGAGTGACGTTGCTGATCGCGTGAAAAAGATTGTCGTCGAGCATCTCGGCGTTGATGAAGCCAAGGTCACCGACAATGCGAGCTTTATCGACGATCTGGGCGCCGACAGCTTGGACACCGTCGAGCTCGTGATGGCGTTCGAAGAAGAATTCAGCGTCGAAATTCCTGACGATGCGGCGGAAAAGATCCTGACCGTGAAAGACGCGATCGCCTTCATCCAGGCGAACGCGAAATAAGCAGCGATTTGCGGCAGATCATAACCATCGCCGCAGTGAGCACAGTGCGACGGGCCCGTGCCGCCTTCAGGCGGCACTAGCTTTATGGAATTTCCAGTGTCCGATTTCGGAAGTTCGCTGATGCAAAGGCCCGTTCGGCATCGTGACTTTCCGAAATCGGACACTGGTGCGCCTCACCCCGGAATCCGCCTTGCGGATTTTCGCGATACGGATTTCGGGGGCCAGCAGGCGGACAGTTCGTTCTCGTCCGGGACCACGGCATCATGACTTATGAACCGAAGCGCATCGTTGTAACCGGTATCGGGCTGGTCACGCCGCTCGGCATGGGCGTGCAAGGCAATTGGGAATCCCTGATTGCCGGCAAGTCCGGCCTCGCGGCCATCGACCGCTTCAAGGTCGACGATTTGCCGTGCCGTATCGGCGGCGCGGTTCCGATCGCCGAGGATCATCCGTACAAGTTCATCGCCGATGATTTCGTTGCCGCGAAAGATCGCCGCCGCATGGACGATTTCATCGTTTATGCGATGGCCGCCGCGCAGGAAGCGGTCGCCGATTCCGGTTGGGTTCCGCCCACGGAAGAAGCGCGTAATCGCACCGGCGTGATGATCGGTTCGGGCATCGGCGGTTTGGCGACCATCGACGACACCTCGCAGACGCTGGCCGCGCAAGGCCCGCGCCGCGTGTCGCCGTTCTTCATTCCCGCGAGCCTGATCAACCTTGCGTCAGGTCAGGTCTCGATCAAATACGGCTTCCGCGGTCCGAACCACGCGCCCGTGACGGCCTGCGCCACCGGCGCTCACGCCATCGGCGACGCCGCGCGTCTCATCAAGTACGGCGATGCCGACGTAATGGTGGCCGGCGGCGCTGAATCGGCGCTCTGCCGTCTCGGAATCGCCGG
This sequence comes from Rhodospirillaceae bacterium, assembly GCA_041919675.1. Taxonomy (GTDB): domain Bacteria; phylum Pseudomonadota; class Alphaproteobacteria; order Rhodospirillales; family Rhodospirillaceae; genus SHVO01. The sequence continues at coordinate 24,403 of JAYRTJ010000040.1, forward strand.
CTTCGCCGCGATGAAAGCGCTTTCCACCAGCTACAACGACACCCCGACCAAGGGCTCGCGCCCGTGGGACAAGGGCCGCGACGGCTTCGTCATGGGCGAAGGCGCGGGCGTCGTCGTGCTGGAAGACTACGAACACGCCAAGAAGCGCGGCGCGAAGATCTATGCCGAAATCCTCGGTTATGGTCTCGCGGGCGACGCGTTCCATCTCACCGCGCCGGCGGAAGACGGCTCGGGCGGTTTCCGCGCGATGACGGCGGCCCTGAAAGACGCGAAGCTCTCGCCCGATCAGATCGATTACATCAACGCGCACGGCACCTCGACGCCCAAGGGCGACGAAATCGAGCTGGGTTCGGTGAAGCGCCTGTTCGGCGAACACGCCTACAAGCTGTCGATGTCGTCCACCAAGTCGGCCATCGGCCATCTGCTCGGCGCGGCCGGCGCCGTGGAAGCCATCTACAGTATGCTTGCGCTGCGCGATCAGATCGCGCCGCCGACTCTCAACCTCGACGACCCTTCCGACGGTTGCGATATCGACCTCGTGCCGCACAAGGCCAAGCCGCGGAAGATCCGTTACGTGCAGTCGAACTCCTTCGGGTTCGGCGGCACGAACGCGTCCGTCGTCATCGGACCGGCGCCCTAGACACCCAACGCCCCGCATGATTGCCCGGCTCGCCGCCGCGTTCCTCTTCCTTCTCGTGGTGATTGGCGCGGCCGCCGGCGGCGCGTACCTATGGTTCGCGCGCGAAGTCCTCGTGCCGGGTCCGCTTTCCCAAGAGACGACGCTCGTCATCATGCCGGGCGCCGGCCTCAGCGCCATCTCGCGCCAGCTTGAAGGCGCCGGGGTCGTCATGCACGGGCGCCTGTTCGAACTCCAGGCGCGCCGCAGCGGCCAGGCGCGCGCGCTGAAGCCGGGCGAGTACAAATTCGATCCGGGGGTCAGCATCGCCGCGGCGCTGGATAAAATCGTGCGTCATGACGTGGTGGTGCGGTTCGTGACTGTCCCCGAGGGCCTTGTCACGGCGAACATCAAGCGGATCGTCGGCGAGGCGCCGGGGCTCGCGGGCGATGTAACAGCCGAAGTCGCCGACGGCGATCTTCTGCCGGAAACCTACCGTTACGAATGGGGCGATAGCCGCGCGGCGGTCGTTGGCCGTATGCGCGCCGCGCGCGATCAGGCGCTGGCCGAACTCTGGGAAAAGCGCGCGCCGGATCTGCCGGTTTCGACGCCGCAGGAAGCGGTGATCCTCGCCTCCATCGTCGAGAAGGAAACGGGGGTCGCCTCGGAACGTCCGCGCGTCGCCGCCGTGTTCATCAATCGCCTGAAGCGCGGCATGAAACTGCAATCGGATCCCACGGTGATCTACGGCATCGCGCCCGAGACGGCCGATCTCGACCGCCCGATCACGCGCGCGGACCTCGACGCGCCGAACGCATTCAACACTTACATTGTAACTGGATTGCCGCCGTCACCGATCTGTCACCCGGGACGCGCGGCGCTGGCAGCGGTCTTGAATCCTCTTCAGACTGATGAGCTATATTTCGTCGCGGACGGCACGGGCGGACACGCCTTCGCCGCCACGTTGGCGGAGCACAACAAAAACGTCGCGCGTTGGCGCAAGCTTGAACGCGAGGCGAAGACGGCTCCCTGACGTTTTGCTCTTTTTGGGGAAAGACCGACGACGTCATGATGGAACTCTTCACGAACCCGGATCTCTGGGCCGCGCTTCTTACGCTGACGGCGCTCGAGATCGTTCTCGGCATCGACAACGTCATCTTCCTCTCGATCGTCTCGAGCAAGCTTCCCGCGCACCAGCAGCAGAAGGCGCGGCGCATCGGTTTGATCCTCGCGCTGGCGATGCGCGTTGCGCTGCTCAGCAGCGTCTCGTGGATCGCCGGCCTCACGACGCCGATCCTGACGCTCGGTGACTTCGCGCTGAGCTGGCGCGATGTCGTGCTCGGTTTCGGCGGCCTCTTCCTGCTCTACAAGGGCACGCACGAGATCCACAATTCGATGGAAGGCGAGGAGGAAGAGGGCGGCGGGCGCGCCACCACCACGTTCGCCGCCGCCATCATGCAAATTGTCATCCTCGACGTGGTCTTCTCGCTCGATTCCGTCATCACGGCCGTGGGCATGACCGACAATCTGCCGGTGATGATCTCCGCCATCGTGATCGCGATCCTCGTCATGATGTTCGCGGCTGAGCCGGTCAGCGCTTTCGTGAGCCGCCATCCGACGGTGAAGATGCTCGCCCTCGGGTTCCTGCTCCTGGTGGGCATGGCCCTGATGGCCGATGCGGCCCATTTCCATATCCCACGCGGCTATCTCTACTTCGCTATCGGCTTCTCGATTCTCATCGAAAGCCTTAATCTGATCGCCGCGGGCAGGCGTAAAAAAGCCCGTGAGGCCAGGAAAGGAAAAGCGGTCTGATGCTCGCGTATCTCCTCAGTCCCGAGACCTGGGCGGCGCTCGCCACCCTGACGGTTCTCGAGGTCGTGCTCGGCATCGACAATCTCGTCTTCCTGGCAATCACCTCGGCGCGCCTTCCGGAACACCAGCAGGCGTCGGCGCGGCGCATCGGGCTGTTCATGGCTCTGTTCCTGCGTATCGCGCTTCTTTCGACGCTGACGTTCATCGCGGCGCTCACGACACCGATCACGACGATCGGCAGCTTCGAACTCAGCTGGCGCGACGTTGTGCTTGGCGTCGGCGGTCTCTACCTCGTCTATAAAGGCGTGATGGAGATCCACGAGGCGGTCGAAGGCGGCGAGGGGCCGGATATGAAACCCCGTCCCCCGGCGTCCTATCTCAGCGTCATTTCCACGATCATGATCCTTGATCTCGTGTTCTCGCTGGACTCGATCATCACCGCGGTCGGCATGACCGACAATCTGCCGGTGATGATCGCGGCGATCGTGATCGCCATTCTCATCATGATGTTCGCGGCGAACGGCGTGTCCGGCTTCATCAACAAACACCCCACGATCAAGATGCTCGCGCTCGCCTTCCTCATCCTCGTTGGCACCGCGCTCGTGGCCGATGCGGCGCATTTCCACATCCCGCGCGGCTATCTCTATTTCGCGATCGCGTTCTCGATGGGCGTGGAGACGTTGAACCTGCTTGCGCGCCGCAAACAAAAACCCATGGAATGATCGAGTCCCTCGTCAGCGCGGAGACGTGGGCAAACCTGCTCACCATCATCGGCATCAATATCGTCCTCTCGGGGGACAATGCCGTGGTGATCGCGCTGGCCTGCCGCACGTTGCCGGCGCGGCAGCAGGCGTGGGGCGTTGCGTTTGGGGCAGGTGCCGCGGTCCTTTTGCGCATCGTCTTCACGCTATTCATCGCCTTTCTGCTGACGGTTCAGTTCCTGAAGATCGCCGGCGGACTTCTGCTCTTCTGGGTGGGCTACAAGCTCATGACGGAAGAGAGCGGGGACGACGATGTCGATGCCGGCGCCAGTCTTTGGCATGCGGTGCGCATTGTCGTGATCGCCGATGCCGTCATGAGCCTCGACAACGTCATCGCGGTCGCGGCGGCGGCGCACGGCAATACGGCGCTCCTTATCGCCGGTCTGGTGATCAGCATTCCCATGGTCGTCTACGGTGCGACGTTATTGATCAAGCTGGTCGAGCGCTTCCCCATCGTCGTTCCGGCCGGCGCCGCCCTGATCGGCTATATCGGCGGCGAGGTCCTCGTGACCGATGCCGCGATCCACGGCTGGCTTGAAAGTCATTTGGTTTGGCTGCGTCACGTCGCGCCGCTCATGGGCGCCGTCGCCGTGATCCTCGTCAGCCGGATCATCAAGCCGGAGGCGCAACGCGAGTCCCCCGTGCAGGAAGCCGCGGCGGGCGCCGGTGTCTTCGCCGGCCGCGCCCTTCTGACGCGCATCGCGGCCTTTCTGATCGGGGGAATCGGTTACGTCATCGGCGAACCCGTCCCGGGCGAAACGGACGGCGCCCTGGTCCTCGCGCTCCACGCCCTTCTGCCGATCTTCGCGGCCGTGATCGCGATTGTGCTGGGTGAATTCCTCGCGCGGCACGTTCGCCGGGCGCAAGTGGCCTAGTCGAGTCCAAGCCCGAGGATCAGCGTTTCTTTGCGCGATAGATCGCCGAAGAGGCGGCGTACCGGTGCGGGCGCAATCCTGAAGACCGTGGGTGTCGCGTAAACATCGTCGCTGAGCGCCGCGACCGGATCGTCAAGCACATCGATGACCTCCACGCTGATGCGCCCGTCAAAGTCCTTGCGCAATTCCTCAAGGGTCGCGATGGCGCGCTCCGCGCTCGGCGTTTGGCCCGTGACGTACAGCCTCAAGCAAATGGGATGCATCTCAACCTGACTAGTGATGGTGCGGCGGCGCGGTGTCCACGCTGCGCTTCAATACGCCGTCGGCAATCGCGCGGATCTCGGCAAGCGTAAGGGGCTTGCGCGCGAGGTCGAAGGTGATGCCGCGGCTCTGTGCCTGTTTGAGGGGCTTTAGAAATTCCCCGTAGAAGGCGGTGACGATGTACACGGGAACGCCCGGGCAGATGGCGTGAAGGTGCGACAAGGCCTCGATGCCGTTCATGTCGGGCATTTTGAGATCGAGAAAGACGAGATCGGGCCGGTTCTGCTGGGCCGACTCGAGGCCGGCCGCGCCGCTGCCGGCGGCTTCCAATGCGTAAGTCCGGTCGGCCAGCGCCGCGAGGAAGGTTTCCCTCACGCCGGCATCGTCGTCGATGATCAAAATCCTCTTCATGGAAATTCGTCTTTAAAATCAGAGGAGTGGGAAGGGTTCTCGCGGTGGTCCGCCGCCTCGGTTCAGTGGCACCGCCGGGCGGCGCTTGCAACCATTGGTGCAGATGCCTACCATAGTTTCGAACAAAAACTATAGCTACTCAAAATAAAAATAGCGGCCGGAATACCGCGCCGCGCGGAGAGTGGGAATTGGGGACCGTGAATGACCAGCAGAACCGCAAGCGTACCGCCGCGCCGGGTAAAGATGTTTTCGCCCTGGGACCGCCTCATCGTTCCACCGCTTGAGCGGCCGGCGCAGGACGATC
>JAYRTJ010000041.1:0-29306 GCA_041919675.1 Rhodospirillaceae bacterium
GTGCTGTTCTCGGGTGTGCACGCGACCATCGCCGGCGTGCTCGCCGCCGCCATGATTCCCATCGGCCCGCCTTCGGCGGAGGGCGGCGAAACATCGCCTCTGCACCGCCTGGAACACGCCCTTCAGCCATGGGTCGCCTATGCCATTGTGCCGATCTTCGGATTCGCGAACGCGGGTGTTTCCTTCACCGGCATCGGGATGGAGCAAGTGCTTGCGCCTTTGCCGCTGGGGATCGCGGCGGGTCTCTTTTTGGGAAAGCAGATCGGCATTTTCCTCACGGTTGCGCTCTGCGCCGCCTTTAAAATTGCGAAAAAGCCCGAGGGTTCAACCTGGATCCAGATTTATGGCATCGCGCTCTTGTGCGGCATCGGGTTCACCATGAGTTTGTTCATCGGCGGCCTGGCCTTCAGCGACCCGGCGCTCCTGGATGAAGTGAAGATAGGAGTCCTGGGCGGATCGGTGATTTCGGCGTTCGTCGGCTATGCCCTTTTGCGGATCACGGCCCCCCGAAAGGCAACTAATTCATTGTAATTATTATAATTTATTCTGGTTTGTTGACTCCGGCGGCCGGGCCACGTACACCACCGGCCGCTAAAGCCTGAAAATCAGGGTTTTCGCTTCCCCTCCGGGGCCGCTCGTCCGCGTTATCGCGCACGGGCGCGCAATTGCTTTTGGTTATGGAATTTGTAGCGGCTGATGTTCGACACGCTGACAGACAAGCTTAGCGCCGTCTTCTCCAAGCTCACCGGCCGTGGTGCGCTGACGGAAGCCGACGTGGCCGCGGCCATGCGCGAAGTGCGCGTGGCGCTGCTCGAAGCCGACGTCGCGCTGCCGGTGGTGAAGGACTTCATCGCCAAGGTGAGCGAGCAGGCTGTCGGCGAAGCGGTCGTGAAGTCCGTCACGCCGGGCCAGATGGTCGTGAAGATCGTTCACGACGCGCTCGTGGACATGCTGGGCGGCAAGGACGCGCAAGGCGACATCTCGCTCGCCGCGCCTTCGCCGGTTCCGGTGCTGATGGTCGGTTTGCAGGGGTCCGGCAAGACCACCACCACCGCCAAGATCGCCAACCGCCTGCAGTCGCTGTTCAAGAAGCGCGTGCTGATGGTCAGCTTGGACGTTTACCGCCCGGCCGCGCAGGATCAGCTTGCCATCCTCGGCAAGCAGGTGAATGTCATCACCCTGCCGATCGTCGCCGGTCAGCAGCCGGTCGACATCGCGCGCCGCGGCCTCACCGAAGCGCGCAACGGCGGCTTCGACGTCGTGATCTTCGACACCGCCGGCCGCCTCACCATCGATGAAGCGATGATGGCCGAAGTCGCCGCCGTGCGCGATGTGGTGAAGCCGCATGAGACGCTGCTCGTCACCGACGCCATGATCGGCCAGGACGCGGTCACCACCGCGCAGTCGTTCAATGAAAAGGTCGGCATCACCGGCATCGTGCTAACGCGCGTCGACGGCGACGCCCGCGGCGGCGCCGCGCTGTCCATGCGCGCGATCACCGGCCGTCCGATCAAGCTCATCGGTGTCGGTGAAAAGGTCGACGCGCTCGACACTTTCAATCCCGAACGTATCGCCGGCCGCATCCTCGGCATGGGCGACGTGGTCAGCCTGGTCGAGAAGGCGATCACCACCATCGACCAGGAGAAGGCCGAGAAGCTCGCCGCGCGCATGCAGGAGGGCAAGTTCGACCTCAACGACATGCTCACCCAGTTGCAGCAGATCCAGCGCATGGGCGACATGAAGGGCCTGCTCGGCCTCATCCCCGGTCTCGGCCAGGCGGTGAAGCAGCTGAAGAGCGCCGATCTCGATCCCAAGCAGTTCAAGCGCCTCGAAGCGATCATTCAATCGATGACGCCCAAAGAGCGCCGCAATCCCGATCTCATCAAGGCCTCGCGCAAGCAGCGCATCGCCGCCGGTTCAGGCACGTCGGTGCCTGAAGTGAACAAGCTCCTGAAGCAGCATCAGCAGATGGAGACCGTCATGAAGCGCATGAAGAAGATGGGCGGTCTCGGCGCCCTCGGCGCGATGATGGGCGGCGGCATGCCCGGTCTCGGCGGCGGCCTCGGCAAATTACCCGGCGGTGGCCTTCCGCGCCCCGGCGGTTTTCCTTTTGGTAAACGCTAAACAACAACGCACACGTACTTAGACAAGGAGATTACAGATGTCGCTTAAGATCAGACTGACGCGCGGCGGCGCGAAGAAGCAGGCCAGCTACCGTATCGTCGTGGCCGACTCGCGCAGCCCGCGCGATGGCCGCTTCATCGAGAAGGTCGGCACCTACAACCCGCGCGTTCCGCACGACCACAAGGACCGCCTGGTCGTGAAGGAAGACCGGATTAAGCATTGGGTCAGCGTTGGCGCCCTGCCGACGGACCGCGTCGCGCGTCTGTTCTCGAAGATCGGCCTTGCTGAATCGCCCAAGGTCAATCCGCAGACCAAGCAGGACAAGCCCAGGGCCAAAGCTCAGGAACGCCTGAAGGCTGCTGAAGAAGCGGCGAAGGCCGCGGCGGAAGCGGCGGCCGGCGGCGAACAAGCCTAACGAAAGCGATCTTCCGTGGACCGCTCCTCGCGCGTGTGCCTCGGCGTCATTGTCGGCGCCAAGGGATTGAAGGGCGAGGTGCGGATCAAAAGCTTCACGGAAGATCCCGCCGACGTCGGCGCCTACGGGCCGGTGGCGATGGGTGACGGACGAAAGTTCGACGTCACCGTCGTCGGCGGCGGCAAGGAGGGTGTGGTGATCGCGAAGCTTTCGGGCGTCGCGGATCGCACCCGGGCCGAAGCGCTCAAGGGCGCGGAGCTCTTTGTCGAGCGAACCGCGCTGCCGGCGCCGAAAGACGGCGAGTTCTACCACGCCGATCTGATCGGCGCGGTGGTGACGCTGACGAGTGGAGAAGTGCTGGGCACGGTGAGTGGTCTGCACAACTTCGGCGGCGGCGACATGATGGAAGTGGGCGAGGGGCCTGCGTCGGTCCTGATCCCGCTGACGGCGGAGGTCATCGCCGCGTTCGACGTGACGGCCGGCCGGGTCGTTGTTCACCCGTTGCCCGGCCTTCTGGGCGGCGAAACGGACACGGACGACGCGCGCGGCCGGGAAACAGACGGGATGGACGGTTGAGCCTTGGAGAAAAGCACCTCCTTTCGGGCCGTGGTGCTCACCCTGTTCCCGGAAATGTTTCCGGGTCCGCTAGGATTTTCCTTGGCGGGCAAGGCCTTAGAGGATGGTCTGTGGTCGTTGGAATCGGTGGACATTCGCGGGTTCGCGCGCGATAAACACCGCACCGTCGACGACAGTCCCTTTGGGGGCGGGGCCGGGATGGTGTTGCGACCCGACGTTTTGGATGCCGCCATCGGCGCGTCTCACGTCGAGGGCACGCCGCTGATATATCTCACCCCGCGCGGGCGGCTGATGGATCAGCCTTTCGTGCGCAGGTTGGCGGCGGGTCCCGGCGTGACGTTGATTTGCGGGCGCTATGAAGGTGTCGATCAGCGCCTTCTTGAGGCGCGCGGCGTGGAGGAGGTCAGCCTCGGCGACTTCATCCTCTCCGGCGGCGAGCCGGCGGCGCTGGCGATGCTGGATGCGGTGATACGGCTTTTGCCCGGTGTCGTGGGCAAGACCGCGAGTTTGGAAGACGAGAGTTTCGAAACGGGTCTTTTGGAGTATCCGCATTATACGCGGCCCGACCCGTGGAATGGGCGAGACGTGCCCGAGGTTTTGAAGTCCGGTCATCATGCCAAGGTGCAGGCATGGCGGCGGGCGCAGGCGGAAGAGATAACCCGCGCGAGAAGGCCCGATATGTGGGCCCGCTACGCGGAGCAAGAGAAGAAGAAAACTTAAACCGGCCCGTTCCAAGGGCCTCACGAAGACCAAAAAGATAAATACGAAAAGGACGACAACGATGAATACGCTGCAACAGCTCGAAAAAGACTACATGGCCGAAATGAAGGCCAAGCGCGCCGTTCCTGAATTCTCGCCGGGCGATACCCTGCGCGTTCACGTGAAGGTCACGGAAGGCCAGCGCGAACGTATCCAGGCTTATGAAGGCGTGTGCATCGCGCGCAAGAATGCCGGTCTGAACTCCTCGTTCACCGTGCGCAAGATTTCCTTCGGCGAGGGCGTGGAGCGCGTGTTCCCGCTGTTCGCGCCGATCGTCGATAAGATCGAAGTGGTCCGTAAGGGCCGCGTCCGCCGCGCGAAGCTCTACTACCTCCGTGACCGCCGCGGCCGTTCCGCGCGTATCGCCGAGGACGCGATGGGCGGTAACGACGGCGAAGGCGATAAGGCCTAGGCCGAGACCCGGCCGACTCGGCGGGATCTGTTACAAAGCCTGTAAGTCACCGGAATGTCATGCAAATGCCCCGCGAAAGCGGGGCATTTTTTTGCAACCATTCGTTAATTTCGTGCGTATTACCCTGTGGCGAAATGGGGTAGTTTATCCACACTCAATAGTGTGGCCCCGCGGCGAAGCTTCGGGGGTTCTGTCTCCCGAATGGGGATGTCATGGCGTTAACCGCGACCGAGATTCAGGCGATGTCGACCACCGACGTCGGGAATCTGTCCACGACGACGGTCGGCCAGCTGACACCCACCGAGATCAATCTCTTTACGTCCACCCAGTTCAGCGCGCTCAGTTCCGCGCAACTCGACTATTTGTCGGCACGCGCCATCGGCGCGATGAGCGCCGGCGTCTTCAGCGGCATGACCGCCGATCAGTTCCAGAGCCTGAACTCCAGCCAGATCCGCGCGATCGTCGTCACCAACATTCCGCAGCTCACGACCACGCACATGGCCGGTCTGGCGGCCAGCCAAATCTCCGGCTTTACCGCATCGCAACTCAACGCGCTCTCGACGACAATCATCGCAGGCCTCACGACCGGTCAACTCGACGGCCTGACCACGGGTCAGATCGCGGGCCTTTCCGTGACCGCATTCGATTCGCTGAGCGCGGATCAGATCCTCAGCCTCTCGGGCGCGCAGCTGGGCGCGCTCAGCGGCGCCAATTTCGGCGCCCTTGATCCGACCGAAATCGAGGAATTTACCGACACGCAGATCGACGGGCTCAAGACGACCCAGATCAAGGCGATAGATTCCATCGACATCACCGGGCTGACCTCGACACAGATCGCCGGCTTCAGCACCAACCAGATCAAGGCGCTCGAAACGCGCGCGATCATGGCGATGTCGACGACGCAATTTCAGGGGTTGAACGCGACGCTGATCGCGGCGCTCTCGACCCAGCAGATCAACGCGATATCGACGACGGCTTTTGCATCTTTGTCGACCACGCAACTTGCGGGCATCACGCGCGCGCAGATCGGCGGCTTGGACGCGCTGCATATGAGCGCGCTCACCGATACCGCGATTGCCCATCTCTCGACGGTTCAGATCAAGGGCCTGAAGTCGAGCCAGGTGGCGGCGCTTACGACGAGCCAACTGCAGACGCTGTCGACCACGCAAATCGGTTCGCTGGCGCGGACCCAGGTGTCCGGGCTTTCCGACGCCGATATCGGATTGTTTACGCCGGCGCAGTACGAATCGTATTTGCTGGTGCGCGGCACGCCGCTCAGCACCACGCAGATCGGCCAGCTGTCGACCGCGCAGTTCAGCGCGTTCTCGGCGACGATCCTGAAGTCGCTGACGTCCTCGCAGGTCGCGGCCCTGACGCCGACGATGATCGCGCAGATGACCACGACGCAGCTCGGCGGCCTGACGATGAACAACATCAAAGGCCTCACGACGACCCAGATGGCGGTGTTGTCGACCGCGAACTTCGCCGCCTTGACGGTCACGCAGCTCGATGGGCTGTCGTCCAAGCAAATGGCCGGCTTCACCTCCGTCACGTTCGGCGCCTTAAGTTCCACGCAGATCGGCAGCTTGACCGCTTCGCAGTTCGCGGGGCTCAGCTCGAGTGTGATCTCGTCGTTGACGACGACTCAGCTTTCGTCGTTGGCGACCAGCCATATCGCGGCGATGCCGACGGCCAATATCGCCGCGCTGACCGGCGATCAGTTCGCCGTCTTGGGCGGCGACGACCTGGGCGCGATGAAATCGACGCAGATCGCCGCGATTTCAACGGCGAACATCGCCGCGCTGACAACAACTCAGCTCGCGGGGCTCAAAGCCGCGCATATCACCGCGCTGTCGTCGGCGCAGCTCGGCGCGATCAATGTCGCCAACATCTCCGAGTTCAACGCCGAGCAAATGCGGGCCTTCAAGTCGACGCAGATCGCCGCCTTCTCCACGGCGCAGTTCGCGGCGTTCACGTCCACGCAGATCGGTCAATTGGCGGGTTCGCAGATCTCCGGCATCACCACCGCGCAGTTCGCGCAGTTGACGTCGACGGAAATCGGCCAGCTCGGCGCCACCGCGCTCAAAGCCTTTACGACCAGCGCCCTCGCGGGGCTCACGGTCGCTCAGCTCGCGGGGTTGACGGCCGACGGGCTCGGCGCGCTCAGCGGATCGCAAATCTCGAGCCTCTCGACCGTGGTCTTCACCAATCTGTCGACAACGCAACTTGCCGGCATCACCGGCGCGCAGCTCAAGGTGTTGAGCGTCTCGCAGCTCAATGCCTTGACCACCACGAATGTCGCCGGGCTCGACGCGGACCAGATCAAGGCGCTCGCTCCGACGCAAATCGGCGGCCTCTCGACCGCGCTGTTCGCCGCGTTGACCAGCACGCAGTTCAGCCAACTCAGCGGCGCGCAGATCGGCGGCATCAATCTCGGTCAGCTTTCCCAAATGTCCTCGACCCAACTGGGAGAGCTTTCAGCCACATCGCTCAAGGCCTTTAGCGCGACCGCGATCGCAAGCCTGAGCGCGGGCCAGTTCGCCGGGCTGTCGGGAACCGATATCGCGGCGTTCTCGGGATCGGTGATCTCAAAGCTGTCCACCGCGATTTTCGCAAGCCTGACAACGAGCCAGGTCTCCGGGCTCACGGCGATGCAAATAAAGGTGCTGACGACGGATCAGATATCGTCTTTGACGACGTCCGCCATAGAGTCGCTCGATACCACGCAAGTCCGCGCCCTCGCGGCCGGACAGATCTCCGCCATGACCACCACGCAGTTCCGCTCGATGACCTCGACCCAGATCGGCGAGTTGTCCGCGCAGCAGATCGCGGGCGTCACCGCGACCCAGATCGCGCAGATGACGTCGACGCAGATCGGCGAGCTGTCATCCGCCGCGCTCAAGGCGTTCAGCCCGACGGCCATCGCGGGGCTTACGACGACACAGTTCGCCGGCCTGTCCTCGACGGCGATCGGCGGTCTGACGACCTCGCAGATCGCGCGTTTGTCGTCGACGCTTCTCGGCGGATTGACGACCGCGCAGTTCTCGGGTTTCACGGTATCGCAGATCAAAGCTCTGGTGCCGGCGCAGATCACCGCGTTGACCGGTGCGACAATCGGTTCGTTGTCGATCGCGCAGGTCGGCGGACTGGAAGCGGCCGACATCGCGGCCTTCTCGACGGTGCAGGTGACTTTCCTGACCACCACGCAACTGGCGGCGATGAACGCTCAGCAGGCCGCGGCCTTCACCGGTCCGCAGGTCTTCGCGATGACCACCACGCAGATCCACGCTCTCTTCGGCTGACCTTCAGCCCGCGCGCACGCCCGCGCGCTCCAGGTGCGGGCGCAACCGGCCCGTGACCCAAAGGCCGAACATCCGGAAATCGCTGATGAGAGACCAGGCCGGATAGGTGAAGGTCGCCGGCCGGTTGTGCTCCACCGCGGCATGCGCGAGCCAGGCAAATCCGTATCCCGCAAGCGGCACGAGAAGCCACGTCCAGCCGCCGGCCATGGCGGCGTAGGCCGCGCAGGCGATGGCGAGGCTCGTGCCGGCGTAATGCAATCCGCGGGTTGCCGGGCGCGCGTGCTCGCGCAAATAGAAGGGCCAAAACTCGGCGTAAGTTGCGATCTCGAGGGGCGTCGCCATGGGCGCTCACGCTGCTTGCTCTACAGGGCCGGGGGGCGTAGTTTGCCGCACCTTTTCTGACCCTGGAAGATGTGAAGACAAATGCCTGACAACGCTCGCGTTCCCGCCCGTAAACAGGGCTTTGTAGTCGCGGTGATCGGCGCCACCGGCAATGTCGGGCGCGAGATGCTCAACATCCTGTATGACCGTCAGTTCCCCGTATCCAAGGTGGTCGCGCTCGCCTCCGAGCGGTCGATCGGCAAGGAAGTCTCGTTCGGCGAGGACGAGGTTCTGAAGATCCAGGATCTTGCGACCTTCGACTTCAAGGGCGTGCATATCGCGCTGTCGTCGCCGGGCGCCAAGATCTCGGCGGTCCACAGCCCGCGCGCGGCCGCGGCCGGCTGCGTCGTGATCGACAACACCTCGCACTTCCGCATGGATCCGGACGTTCCGCTCGTGGTTCCCGAAGTGAACCCGGAAGCCATCGCCCGCTACAAGAAGAAGGGCATCATCGCCAATCCGAACTGCTCGACCATCCAGATGGTCACGGCCCTGAAGCCGCTTCATGACGCGTTCAAGATCAAGCGCGTCGTCGTGTCCACCTATCAGTCCACCTCCGGCAAGGGGAAGGACGCGATGGACGAGCTCTTCAATCAGACCAAGGGCATCTACGCCAATCAGCCGCCGTCGGAAACCAAGTCGCTCTTCACCAAGCAGATCGCCTTCAACGTCATCCCGCACATCGATGTCTTTCTCGACAGCGGCGAGACCAAGGAGGAATGGAAGATGGTGGTCGAGACGCGCAAGATCCTCGACCCCGAGATCAAGGTGCACGCCAACTGCGCCCGCGTCGCCACCTTCATCGGTCACGCCGAATACGTGAACATCGAATGCGAGCGCCCGTTCACCGACAAGGAAGCACGCGAAGTGCTCTCGAAAGCGCCCGGCATCGCGGTGGTCGATCGCCGCGCGGACGAAGGATATGTCACCCCGGCCGAAGCCGCCGGCGAGGATCCGGTTTACATCTCGCGCATCCGCAAGGACATGAGCGTCGAGAACGGCTTGTCGTTCTGGTGCGTCGCGGACAATCTGCGCAAGGGCGCGGCGCTGAACGCGGTGCAGATCGCCGAGGTGCTCGCGAAGGAATATTTGAGCGTCGGCTAACCCCGCACATCCCGTCCAAATAGAAACGGCGGCTCTTGCGGAGCCGCCGTTTTTGTTTTCGCGAAAGGCTTTCGTTACACGATGACCGCGCGGTAAAGGACCACGCCGAGCACGGCGACGCCCGACAGGATGATCAGCGCGCCGGAAAAGCGGTTCAACCGCGCGAGGCCGCGTCCCATCATGCTGCCGCGCCACGATCCCGCCGTGCCGGCGAGGATCAGCCACCACGCCGCCGAACCGCCGAACACGCCGGTTACCAGCGCGAACGCATCATGCGGGCCCGTTTGCGCGTGGGTGGGGCCGAACGCGGCGAACACACCCAGCGCGGCGAACATGGTCGCGGGATTGGTGATCGCCATGCTGAAGGCGGTCATGAAATCGCGCCGCAAGCTTTGAACGTTGAGAAGCCCGTCGGCCATCAGGACGGGCGCGCCGTAGGTCAGAAGACCCACCGCCAGAACAATGATGCCGCCGATCAATCCGATGGCGACTTCGTGGGCGATGATGAAGGTGCTGATCACGGTCAGACCGAGGCCGGCGATGGCGCCGAACATCATGTCGGCGACAGCGGCGCCGAGGCCCGCGGCGAAACCCTGAAGACGGCCGCGCGCCAGGGCGCGGCGGACACAGATCATGGCGACAGGCCCGATGGGCGCCGCCAGCGCGAAACCAGCGGCAAGGCCGCGCACAAAGGCGAACTCAAACAGCGCGAACGTCATGCGTTGAGAAAAACTTTTCACAGTGAATGGATGACCCTTTCATAACGTTTTTGGGCACATCCATCAAGTTTACGGGCGGTTTTTGCACGTATGCCGGGAACCGCACGGCGCTTGTAACCTGGCGCGCGATGGGTCAGAAAATAATATAATTATGTGAATGCCTTACGGTCAGCCGCGCCCATGAATGTAACTGTCCAGCGTCCGCGCCGCAGTCTTCTCTATGTGCCCGCGTCCAATGCGCGTGCGCTTGATAAAGCGCGCACGCTGCCCGCCGACGGCTTCATCGTCGATCTCGAGGACGCGGTGATTCCCGATGCGAAGCCGGCCGCACGCGAGACGGCGGCGCAACTGATTCGCGCCGGCGGCTTCGGCGATCGCGAGATCATCGTGCGCGTGAACGCGCTCGATACACCGTGGATCACGGATGACCTGGCCGCGCTAACAGACGCCAATGTCACCGCGCTGCTCGTTCCAAAGGTCAATGGACCCGATGACGTGCGACGTGTCGCGGGCGCATTGCCCCGGCCGGAGGCGGTGCAACTGTGGGCGATGATGGAAACGCCGCTGTCCATCCTTCACGCGCGCGAAATCGCCGCCTGCGGCCTGCCTCTCGCGGGCTTTGTTGTCGGTACGAATGATCTTGCGAAGGATCTTCGCTGCGCGCATCCCGCCGACCGCGCGCCCATGCTGATGGCGCTGCAAACCTGCGTAACGGCCGCGCGCGGCTATGGGCACGCGGTCATCGACGGCGTGCATATCGATTTGGACGACGACGCCGGCTTTATCGAATCGTGCCGGGCGAGCCGCGCGCTCGGGTTCGATGGGCGCAGCCTTATCCATCCTAAGCAGATCGCCGGCGCCAATGAGGCTTACGCGCCCTCCGAGTCCGACATCGCGCGGGCGCGTCGGATTGTCGACGCCCATCGCGCCGCCGCGGCTGAGGGGAAAGCCGTCGTGATCGTCGAAGGGCGATTGGTGGAATTCCTTCACGTGCGCGAGGCCGAGCGCCTGCTCGCCCAAGCCGAAATGATCGCGGCTCTCCGCTAAGCAAAAACGCCGCTCCCAATTCAAGGAGCGGCGTTTCTGCAATCGAGGAGGGAGGCAAGGTCCGGGCCTACGCAGAAGGCTCGGACCGGTAGAACATCAACGCAATCGGGACGTCAAAGACGTAGGCCAGTAAGCGCAACACACAAACGCACTCAAACAACCGGAGAACAGCATCAGGGCATCGAGATAGACGTTAATCATGGCCGAACCTAACGAACTGACAAACTAACAACGCACAATCACATCAGAGAGACGCATTACTTCACGCGCGTGCCGACGGCGCCCGAGAGGGAGCCGCTCGCATTCGCGCCGCCTTTCACGGCGCCCGGCGTGGCCGAAAGGCCGCCCGAGGTCGTCGCGCTGCCCGAGACGGTTGCGTTCGCGGCCGCCGGATCGGTTTCGACCGCGGCGCTTGAGGACGAATTCCCATCCGCCGAAACACCAACGTTGCTTGCCGCGCCGGCCGCGCCCGCCGCGGTCGAGGCGCCGGTCTCGACACCGCCGCGCGCACGTGCGCGAGCCTTCTTGCCGGCGCCATCGACGGTCCCTTCAACGGATCCTTTGGCGCGCGTCGTCGTGCGGGCCGCGCCGGAGAGATCCGGCCGGTCGAGGCGCTCCCCCAAGCGGCCGGAGCCGCTCAAATCACCGCCGACGCTGCCGCCGCCGAGACCGCCGCCGAGACCACCGCCAAGACCACCGGCCGCACCGGCGCCGCCGCCGAGCGCACCGCCCGCGCTGCCGCCGAGCACCTGGGCCGCCGCCGGACCGGCGGCGATCGCCGCAAGGACGGTGATCGTCAGAAATTTCTTAAACATGCGAGCCTCCTTCGAGATGTTTCCCATCGGCCCGCCGCGGCACGTTCCATCGCGGCGGGCTCAATGGACAAACGCAGCCATCACGGCAAGAAAGGGGCACAACCCAAGGCATTGTTGGGGCGGGGTTGCGCCCCGCATGCGTGCCGACAACCTTTAGGTACGGGCGTGCGCGGAAATGCGCGCAATTTCAAATGCGCAGCCCTGCCGCGCGCGGAACGCGTGAGGAGGCGAGTCCAATTTGACCGTTCGTTGACTTAATAAGGGCGGGTGAGTACACAACAGGTCGGGGATCGAAATCATTGGGCTCAGGCCCAAAAATTTCATTATTAATCAATACGTTATACTGTAACGGACGCTTCCATGACCCAAGCCGCGAAGTCTCCCGCCCGGCCCTTGTCGCCGCACCTTCAGGTCTACCGGCTGCCCTTGGCCGCCTGGCTGTCCATCAGCCACCGCGCGACCGGGATCGGCCTGACCCTGGGCACGCTCCTTCTGACCTGGTGGCTGGCCGCCGCCGCCTACGGCCCGGACGCCTACGCCGTCTTTTCGGACTTCATCGGCTCGGCCCTGGGTCTGTTGATCCTCTTCGGCTTCTCGGTGTCGCTGTTTTTCCATCTTTGCAACGGCATCCGTCACCTGCTGTGGGACGCCGGCAAGAACTTCTCGATCGAAGCGACCAAGCGCTCCAACACCTATGTCATCGCCGGCACGGTCGTTCTGACCGCGCTCGCCTGGCTCATCGCTTATCTCTAAGAGGGGCACGAACATGTCCGGTCCTTCCCATTCGCTCCGTTCGCCGCTGGGCCGCGCCCGCGGCCTCGGCTCGGCCAAAGAGGGCCTGCATCACTGGTGGATGCAGCGCCTGACGTCGCTCGCGCTCATCCCGCTGGTGATGTGGTTCGTTGTTTCGCTCATCGGCCTGCGTAAGTCCGACTGGGAGCAGTACACGCTTTGGATATCGAACCCGATCAACGCCACCGTGATGATCCTTTTCCTCGGCGTGACGTTCCATCACGCTCAATCGGGCATGCAAGTCGTGCTTGAGGACTATGTGTCCTCGCACGGCACGCGCATCGTCTCGATCATCGCCGTGAAGTTCATCTGCTACGCGCTTGCGGCGCTGAGCATCGTTTCCGTCTTGATTGTCGCGTTTGGAGTCTGACCGCCATGGCTGCCTACAACATCGTTGATCACGAATACGACGTGGTGGTGGTCGGCGCCGGCGGCGCGGGCCTTCGCGCCACCTTCGGCATGGTGCAGCAGGGCCTCAAGACCGCCTGTATCACCAAGGTCTTTCCGACGCGCAGTCACACCGTCGCCGCGCAGGGCGGCGTCGCCGCCTCGCTCGGCAATATCGGCGAGGATAACTGGGCCTGGCACATGTACGACACCGTCAAGGGGTCGGACTGGCTCGGCGACCAGGACGCCATCGAATACATGTGCCGCGAAGCCGTTCCGGCGATCCGCGAGCTTGAGCATTACGGCGTGCCGTTCTCGCGCACCCCGGAAGGCAAGATCTACCAGCGACCCTTCGGCGGGCACATGCGCAACTTCGGCGAAGCCCCGGTCCAGCGCGCCTGCGCCGCCGCCGACCGTACCGGCCACGCGATTTTGCACACGCTCTATCAGCAGAGCCTGAAGTACCAGGCCGAGTTCTTCATCGAATACTTCTCCATCGACCTCATGATGGACGAAAGCGGCTGCCGCGGCGTCGTCGCCATCGACATGGCCACGGGCACCATCCACCGTTTCAAGGCGCATATGGTCGTGATCGCGACCGGCGGCTACGGCCGCGCCTACTTCTCCTGCACCTCGGCGCACACCTGCACCGGCGACGGCAACGCTATGGCCGCGCGCGTCGGCCTGCCGCTCCAGGACATGGAGTTCGTGCAGTTCCACCCGACCGGCATCTACGGCGCCGGCGTGCTCATCACGGAAGGCTCGCGCGGGGAAGGCGGCTATCTCACCAACTCCGCCGGCGAGCGTTTCATGGAACGTTATGCGCCGACCGCCAAGGACCTCGCGTCCCGCGACGTCGTTTCGCGCTCGATGACCATGGAAATCCGCGAAGGCCGCGGCGTCGGCGCGGAGAAGGATCACATCTTCCTGCATCTCGAGCATCTCGGCGCCGAAGTGCTTCATTCGCGCCTGCCGGGCATCACCGAGTCCGCGAAGATCTTCGCCGGCGTCGACGCGACCAAGCAGCCGATTCCCGTGCTGCCGACCGTGCACTACAACATGGGCGGCATTCCCACGAACTATATGGCCGAAGTCGTGCGTCCGCAGGCCGGCAACCCGGACGCGACCATTCCGGGCCTGATGGCCATCGGTGAAGCGGCCTGCGTGTCGGTGCACGGCGCCAACCGTCTCGGCGCGAACTCGCTGCTCGATCTCGTCGTGTTCGGCCGCGCCGCTGCTTTACGCGCCAAGGACATCGTGAAGAAGGGCGAAAAGCACCGCGCGCTGTCCAAGAGCGCGTCGGACCTCGCGCTGTCGCGTCTCGACCGCTTACGCAACGCCAATGGTTCGATGACCACCGCGCAGATCCGCAAGAACATGCAGCGCACCATGCAGACCGATGCGGCCGTGTTCCGCACGACCAAGAGCCTGCAGGAAGGCATCGGCAAGCTCAGCCAGATCGCCGCCTCCATCAAGGACATCAAGGTCAGCGACCGCTCGCTGGTGTTCAACACCGACCTCCTCGAGGCGCTTGAACTCGAGAACCTGATGACTTGCGCGGTCGCCACCATCACCGGCGCCGAAGCGCGTCACGAAAGCCGCGGCGCGCATGCGCACGAGGATTTCCCGAACCGCGACGACGAAAACTGGAGCAAACACACGATCGCCTACGTCGACGATCAATACAAAGTGAAGCTCGACTACCGTCCGGTGCACAAATACACGCTGACGAACGAAGTTCAGTACATTCCGCCCAAGGCGCGCGTTTACTAGGCGCCGTGCGCGGCCCGGAAAAGCGAAACCCGGTTTTCCGATAAGGCCCGCGCACCGGATAAAGAGTCGAGAAGGAACAGGCACATGGTTGAATTATCGCTCCCGAAGAATTCCAAGCCGACCAAGGGCAAGCATCACGCGGCGCCGTCCGGCGCCAAGAACGTGAAGCGGTTCGATGTTTATCGCTACGATCCGGACACGGGCGCCAATCCGCGCATCGACTCCTACGATGTCGACATGGATACCTGCGGGCCGATGGTGCTCGACGGACTCCTGAAGATTAAGGACGAGATGGACCAGACGCTGGCTCTACGGCGGTCCTGCCGCGAAGGCATCTGCGGGTCCTGCTCGATGAACATCGACGGCGGCAATACGCTCGCCTGTCTGAAGCCCATCGACGAGTGCAATGGCGCCGTGAAGGTCTACCCGCTGCCGCATATGCCGGTGGTGAAGGACTTGGTGCCCGATCTCACCCACGTTTATGCGCAGTACGCCTCGATCGAGCCGTGGATGAAGACCGAAACGCTGCCGCCGTCCTCGAGCGAACGCCTGCAGTCGCCGGAAGAGCGCGAAAAGCTCGACGGCCTGTGGGAATGCATCCTGTGCTTCTGCTGCTCGACCAGCTGCCCCAGCTATTGGTGGAACGGCGACCGTTACCTCGGCCCCGCCATCCTTTTGCAGGCGGCGCGCTGGATCAGCGACAGCCGCGATGAAGCCACCGGCGAGCGCCTCGACAATCTCGAGGATCCGTTCCGCCTCTACCGCTGCCACACCATCATGAACTGCACGCAGACGTGCCCGAAGGGTTTGAACCCCGCCAAGGCCATCGCGGACATCAAGATGAAGCTGGTGGAACGCGCGGGCTAAATCGGTATCCCGCGCTTCTTCCGGGTCTTCGCCAGCCAGCGCGCATAGATCGGGTTTTTCGGATCCATCCGCGCCGCCGTAGTGAAGTCGGCCTCGGCCTCCGCAAGGTCGCTGTTCACGAAATGGCCAAGGCCGCGGGCAAAGCGCCATTGCGGGTTGTCGCGCCGTGCCAGGAGCGCGGTGAAATCCGCGATGGCGGCTTTCGTACGGCCCGTCTCCAAATGGAGCAGCCCGCGTTTCTGCCACAGCGCCGTGCGCCGCGGATCCAGCGCAATCGCCGCGTCCAAGTCGACGATCGCGTCGCGCGGCCTGTTCAATTGACGCAAGATATCGGCGCGTGCGCTTCGGACAAGGATGACCGTATGAAGCGCATGCGTTTCCGGCAAAAGCGAATTCCAGGCGCGAAGCCCCAGCTCATTGGACGTCTGAACCGCGGGGCTTAGCCGTACCGCGGCGTCGAGGTCGGCCAGGGCCGGCTCCATCTGTCCTTGTTCGGCAAGGGTCACGCCGCGCCGGTAATAGGACATGTAGCTTTGGGGATGGCGCCGGATCGCCTCGGAATAGGCGTCGAGCGCCGAGGCGGGCCTGCCGCTCTGCAAGGCCGCATAGGCTTTTTGCGCCAGATATGTTTCGGAAGAGGACAAGGCCCGCCGCACCGGCTCGGCGGCGGCGATACTGACGACCATGGCCAGCGCAACGACGCCGGAACGCAACATAACCATCTTCAACCTCGCGTCCCCGCACGCCTTCTACAACGGCGGGGCAAGCCTCAAGGTTTCGACGGTTTCGCCGCACAATGGTAAAAAATACGGGTGGGTGCGAACAGCGTACAGGACCAGTCGGCCTGATCGGCGAGCACCGGCGTGCGCCCGGTTTTGGCGCATTCCGACTCGGCCAGCTTATAAATCTCCTCCGGCGTCGTGCTCTGGCTGGAGTAGCAGATGGCGACCGTGTCGGCCGTCGAGGCGCCCACGGGCTCGCGTTGTCCCGCTTCCCGGCGGCTGTCCACATAAGGTGCGGTCCCGCACGCGCTCAGCAATATGATGAGGGCCAAAAGGCCCGGGACGCCCGTGAGCCTACGTCGCGATATCGTCAAAAATTCCTCCGTGCCCGGCACGCCCCTGCTTACCATGGGTTGTTTTAAATGCCCGGCCTGTTTATCTTTTCGCCCGGGAAATACTTTGTCGAGGGGAGTTTTAGATGTCCTCAGGGAAATATCGGCTTGTCACGCGCAGCGACTTTGACGGGCTGGTCTGCGCCGCCATCATGCGTGAACTGGGGCTGATCGACGAAATCAAGTTCGTCCACCCGAAGGACATGCAGGACGGCGTGATCGAGATCACGAACCGCGACATCACGACCAATCTTCCTTTCGTGGAAGGCGTGTATCTGGCTTTCGACCATCACGAGAGCGAGACGATCCGCGTCGGCAAGAAGGCCAACCATATCATCGACCCCAAAGCGCCCTCGGCCGCCCGCGTCGTCTATGATTATTACGGCGGCAAGAAGAAGCTTCCGCGCATCTCCGACGCCCTCATGGCGGCCGTGGACAAGGGCGACGCCGCCCAGTTCAACAAGGATGAAGTCCTGAACCCGCAAGGCTGGGACCTCATGAACTTCATCATGGACGCGCGCACCGGTCTCGGCCGCTTCCGTGAATTCACCATTTCCAACTATCAGCTGATGATGGAGCTGATCGAGAAGTGCGTGCTGATGCCCGTGGAAGACATCCTCATGCTCCCCGACGTGGTCGAGCGCGTGGATCTTTACGTCGAGCACGAGGCCAAAGCCAAGGAGCAGATCAAGCGCTGCACCACCGTGCACAAGAACCTCGTCATTCTCGACTTGCGCGACGAAGACACCATCTGGGCCTGCAACCGCTTCCTGATCTACGCGATCTTCCCCCAGAGCAACATATCGATCCACGTCATGTGGGGTCTGAAGAAACAGAACACCGTGTACGCGATCGGCAAGTCGATCTTCGACCGCTCGTCGAAGACCAATGTCGGCGAACTCTGCCTCAAATACGGCGGCGGCGGTCACCAGGCCGCCGGCACCTGCCAGGTGCCGAACGATCAGGCCGAGAAGACGCTGAAAGACCTGATTGAAAAGATCAACAAGGACGGCTAATTCCGCCGCTCCGTAAGATGCGCGATGTGCCGCCTCTGACACCGGAGGCGGCACATTGCTTTTGTGACCGCGGCGCACCGAAGTGACCGACACACCTGTTCAGCGTTATCGCGCCGCCGTTGCGTCGGGCGAGCTCAAGCCCGATCCGATCCAGGAACTGGCCGCCGAAAAGCTCGCCAGCCTGGCGCACGCGCTGGCCGGCTATTCGCCGGGCGGCGGCAAAAAGGGCTGGATGGCGCGCTTCGGACTTGGCGCGAAGAACGATGCACCGCCGCCGCAAGGACTTTACCTCTATGGCGGCGTCGGGCGCGGCAAGTCCATGCTCATGAATTTGTTCTTCGATACCGCGCCGATCGCGAAGAAGGAACGCGTGCACTTTCATGCGTTCATGCGCGACATCCACGCCGAGATTCATCGCCGCCGCCAACTGCCGATGTACCAAGATGAAGGCGACCCCATTCCCGGCATGGCGGACGGCATCGCCGACAATGCGACCCTTTTGTGCCTCGATGAAATGGAGATTCGCGACATCGCCGACGCGATGATCGTCGGCCGCCTCTTCCAAAAACTGTTCGAGCGCGGGGTCGTCGTCGTCACCACGTCGAACCGCCATCCGGACGATCTCTACAAGCACGGCTTACAGCGCGACCGGTTCCTGCCCTTCATCGCGATCATCAAGGAAAAGCTCGATCTCCTGGAGCTCGAGTCCGCGCAGGACTATCGCTTGGGGCGCCTGGCTGGGCAGGCCGTATATCACACGCCGCTGGGGCCGGCGGCCGACGCGGCGCTGGATGCCGCCTGGTCGCGTCTGACCGACGATGCGAAGCCGGAAGCCGACGTCATCCTCGTCCACGGCCGGCGCGTGGAAATCCCCGCCTCTGCCCATCACGTCGCGCGCTTCCGTTTCGACGATCTCTGCCGCACGGCGCTTGGGCCGACCGACTATCTGGCGATCGCCGCGCAATTCTCGACCGTGATCATCGCGGATATCCCGGCGATGAGCGAAGAGCTGAAAGACGCGGCGCGCCGCTTCGTCACCCTCATCGACGCCTTGTATGAACATCGCACCGCGCTGGTCTGCGCGGCGGCGGCGCCGCCTCATGAGTTGTACACCGGCTCCGAGGGCGGCTTCGAATTCACCCGCACCGCCTCGCGCCTGATCGAGATGCAGGCGGCCGATTACATCCGCCAAAAACACCTGGGGTAGCGGCTTTTATTCCCGCCCCTGAAAGGGGAAGGAACAATCCCCTCAAAGCTCGCACTTGTTCTCCTGGCGCTGGGACATCTGTTTCTTGATGGCCGCCCGCGCCTCCGCTTCCGTCGCGTAGGGGTCGGGCAGGGGACGCACCACCAACAGCATCGTGCCGCTCTTGAGATTGGCGGCGGTGATCTTCGGCTTCGCTTCGTCGCCGTTTTCCATCGGCGTGATGACGGCGATCTTCAGGTGCGGCATGCGCAGCTTCAGACGCTCCACCGTGCCGAGGAACGAGTCGCTATGGAAATAACCGGTGGTATGGAAAACCTTGCGTCCCGGATTTTTCTGCAAATGATCGGCGATCGATTCCGCCATGGTGTCGTCGCGAATGACCTGCGCGGCGAAGGCGCGTAACGCCTGATCGCTGGGGGGCCGCTTCTCTCCCGGCTTCGCATTGGGATCGCCGCCGTGCCCCGCGTCGCCGCCGGCGAAGCCCATGAACTTGTCCTTGTACGGCCCGTCTTCAAGGTGAAGCTCGCGCGCGGCCCAACCGCGTTGATCCGGCTTCATGCGCGTGAGGAATTGCGGGCCCTCGATGCCTACGCAGCGCACGACCATTCCCGGCGCGTTGGCCGCGATGACGGGCAGCTTGTGATCCTTCGCGAACTCCACCAGCGGGCGATAGCTGGTGCCGTAGTTGGACCAAAGCTCGATGCGTTCGGCCATGGTGACCTCGCCCATCTTGCCGGCCAGGTAGTCGTCGAGCACGCCTTGCTGGTCGCGTTCGAATTGCTCCATCGAGAGGCTCATGTCCGCATGGCGCGCGTAAAGCGCGCGGAAGAGGGCCATTTGGGCGTAATGGACGCCGGCATGACGGTGGACTTCACCGAAGACCACGACGTCGAAGCCGGCGAGCATGTCGGCGGCGCGGGCGACGTCGATCGCGTGGGGGCGATCTCCGTCGATGCGCAGGAGTTCGTACGAGGTGAGGTCCGGGACCGGACCGGCAAGGACATGATCCGCCCCGCTGCCGGCCAGAGCCGCCGGCGCCGGGGAGGCGGCGACCGGGTCGGTCCGCGTGGAGCAGCCCGCAAGCAGGAGGCTGGCGAAAGCGAGAAGCGAGGCTCGGGATTTGCGTGGCATGGGCCTTCCGGACTGAGCGGCGGGATCGGCGGAAACTTGCCGATTTTAGTCCGCATCCCATTGATCTGTAATCAGTCTTTCGTGATGGGAACGCTTTTCGCCAGAGCTTGCTCCGGGGGGCCGTTTCGCGCTACCACACGCCCCGACGGGGAATGGGGCCGGCCAGCCTGGCCGACAGCGGGATTCATCGAGTTTCCAAGGCCCTTCCGCACATAACACAGAGGTAAAAATGGCTCGCAAGAAGATTGCGCTCGTAGGTTCCGGCAACATCGGCGGCACGCTCGCGCACTTGATCGGTCTGAAAGAACTCGGCGACGTGGTGTTGTTCGACATCGCCGAAGGCATCCCGCAGGGCAAAGGCCTCGATATCGCCGAATCCACGCCGGTCGAGCGCGTCGACGCCGCCTATTCCGGCGCGAACGACTACGGCGCGATCAAGGGCGCGGATGTCGTCATCGTCACCGCCGGCGTGCCCCGCAAGCCGGGCATGAGCCGCGACGACCTTCTCGGCATCAACCTGAAAGTCATGAAGGCCGTCGGCGAAGGCATCAAGGCCAACTGCCCGAACGCCTTCGTGATCTGCATCACCAATCCTCTCGACGCGATGGTGTGGGCGCTGCGTGAATTCTCCGGCCTCCCGCACAATAAGGTCGTCGGCATGGCCGGCGTGCTCGACTCCGCGCGCTTCCGCTACTTCCTCGCCGAAGAATTCAAGGTCTCGGTCAAGGACATCACCGCGTTCGTGCTCGGCGGCCACGGCGACACCATGGTGCCGCTCGTGCGTTACTCGACCGTTGCCGGCATCCCGCTGCCCGATCTCGTCAAGATGGGTTGGACCAGCCAGGAAAAGCTCGACAAGATCGTTCAGCGCACCCGTGACGGCGGCGCCGAAATCGTCGGCCTCCTCAAGACCGGCTCGGCCTTCTACGCCCCGGCCGCGTCGGCCGTGGAAATGGCCGAAGCCTACCTCAAGGACCAGAAGCGCGTTCTCCC
Organism: Rhodospirillaceae bacterium; assembly: GCA_041919675.1. Classification (GTDB taxonomy): domain Bacteria; phylum Pseudomonadota; class Alphaproteobacteria; order Rhodospirillales; family Rhodospirillaceae; genus SHVO01. The sequence continues at coordinate 20,935 of JAYRTJ010000041.1, forward strand.
GGTCGCGGCCTACATCAACGGCCAGTACGGCGAGAAGGACCTCTACGTCGGCGTGCCGGTCATCATCGGTGAGGGCGGCGTCGAGCGCGTGGTCGAGATCAGCCTCAATGCCGACGAGCAGAAGATGTTCGCGCACTCCGTCGCCTCGGTGCGCGGTCTCGTCGACGGCTGCAAGAACATCGACCCGTCTCTCAAGAAGTAATCACACGCTCCTCTCGCAAAGCGGAACAACATGAATATTCACGAGTACCAAGCGAAACAGGTGCTGAAGAAGTACGGCGTGCCTGTTCTCCCGGGCGGCGTGGCTTACACGGCCGACGAAGCGGCGAAAGTCGCCGAAAGCCTTCCCCAGGGCGTCTACGTGGTCAAATCGCAGATCCATGCGGGCGGCCGCGGCAAGGGCAAGTTCAAGGAAGCCGAAGCGGGCGGTAAGGGCGGCGTGCGCGTCGTCAAATCCGTCCAAGAGGTGAAGGAAAACGCCGCGCAGATGATCGGCCGCACGCTGGTCACGATCCAGACGGGCGACGCCGGCAAGCAGGTGAAGCGCGTTTACATCGAAGCGGGCTGCAACATCACCCGCGAACTGTATCTGTCGATGCTCGTCGACCGCACCACGTCGCGCGTCACGATCATGGCCTCGACCGAAGGCGGCGTGAACATCGAAGACGTCGCACACGAAACGCCGGAAAAGATCTTCCTGCAAAGCATCGATCCCGCCACGGGCATCCAGGGCTTCCACTGCCGCAAGATCGCCTTTGCGCTCGGCCTGTCGGACAAGCAGGTGAAGTCGGCCACGAAGCTGCTCACCGCGCTCTACAAGGCGTTCATCGACACCGATGCGTCCATGCTGGAAATCAATCCGCTGGTCGTCACAGGCGAAGGCGAAGTCCTGCCGCTCGACGCGAAGATGAATTTCGATTCCAACTCGCTCTATCGTCATCCGGAAATCGTCGAGCTGCGCGACGAGGATGAAGAAGATCCGATGGAACTCGAGGCCTCGAAACACGACCTCAACTACATCAAGCTCGACGGCTCCATCGGCTGCATGGTGAACGGCGCGGGTCTGGCGATGGCCACCATGGACATCATCAAGCTCTACGGCGGCGAGCCGGCGAACTTCCTCGATGTCGGCGGCGGCGCGACGCGCGAGCGCGTCACCACCGCGTTCAAGATCATCCTTTCCGATCCGAACGTCGAAGGCATTCTCGTCAACATCTTCGGCGGCATCATGCGTTGCGATGTCATCGCCGAGGGTGTTGTCGCCGCGGCCCGTGAAATCAGCCTCAATGTTCCCCTGGTCGTGCGCCTCGAAGGCACGAATGTGGAATTGGGCAAGAAAATCATGGCCGATTCCGGTCTTCCCATCATTACCGCCGACAATCTCGCGGACGCCGCGCAGAAGGTCGTTAAGGCCGTGAAGGAGGCCGCATAAATGGCCGTCCTGATCAATAAGAACACGAAGGTCATCTGCCAGGGTTTCACCGGCAGCCAGGGCACCTTCCACTCCGAGCAGGCGATCGCGTACGGGACTAAGATGGTCGGCGGCGTGACCCCCGGTAAGGGCGGCAGCACGCATCTCGATCTTCCGGTGTTCGACACCGTTGCCGACGCCAAAGCCAAGACGGGTTGCGACGCGACGGTCATCTATGTGCCGCCGCCGTTCGCCGCCGACGCGATCCTGGAAGCCATCGACGCGGAAATCCCGCTTGCGGTGTGCATCACCGAAGGCATCCCCGTGCTCGACATGGTGCGCGTGAAGCGCGCCTTGCAGGGCTCGAAGACCCGCCTCGTCGGTCCGAACTGCCCGGGCGTCATTACTCCGGGCGAGTGCAAGATCGGCATCATGCCGGGCCACATTCACCAGCGCGGCAAGATCGGCATCGTCTCGCGTTCGGGCACGCTGACCTATGAAGCCGTCGCGCAGACCACCGCGGCCGGTTTGGGTCAGACGACCTGCATCGGGATCGGCGGCGACCCCGTCAACGGCACCAATTTCATCGACTGCCTGGACATGTTCCTCGGCGACGATGAAACGCAAGGCATCATCATGATCGGCGAAATCGGCGGCACCGCCGAAGAAGACGCCGCCGCGTTCTACAAAGCCGCGAAGAAGAAGAAGCCCATCGTCGGCTTCGTTGCGGGTTCGACGGCGCCTCCGGGCCGCCGCATGGGCCACGCCGGCGCCATCATCTCCGGCGGCAAAGGCACGGCGGACGCGAAGTTCGAAGCGATGCGTTCGGCCGGCTTCATGGTCGCCGACTCGCCGTCGGCGCTCGGCTCCACCATGGTGAAAGCTCTGAAGGGTTGATGATGATGTCGCGGTTCATCCGCGCGGCGTCTTTCGCCGCGGCCATCGCTTGCGTCTCTGCGCCCGCCATGGCCGCGGACGATCCTTCCCTTTTCACCGTTGGCGCCGGTCTTTGGGACGTCAACTTCAACTACAATCATCAGGTGCTCGAAGGCCGCTTTGAATTCCAGAGCGGTCTCGGCCTGTTTGAGACCGACTCGTTCGGCGGCTTGAAACCGATGGTAGGCCTCATGGCCACCACCTTGGGCAGCAAGTTCGTCTATGGCGGCTTTGCCTCGCCGTTCGATCTCGGCGGCAATCAGCGTTGGTACTTCACGCCGTCCGCGGGCGTCGGCGCTTACTCGCGCGGCGCCGGTCTCGACCTCGGCGGCACGTTCGAGTTCCATCTCGGCGTCAATCTCAGCTACGCCGTGACGCGAGGCAGCCGCGTGGGCCTCTATCTCACCCACATTTCGAACGCCGGCATCAACGGTCACAATCCCGGTGAGAACTCGCTGCTTCTCACGTGGGCGTTTGCGCTCTAAGCGCATGTTATCTTCTGAAATCACGGGCGCGGGCCGCCCGTGATTTTATCAACCGAGAAGAAGTTCATCTTCATTCACGTGCCCAAGGCGGCGGGCACTTCGGTTCACGGCGCGCTCTCTCATCTCGATATTTTTCACGGCGTGCGGCGCGGCGATGCCAAAGCCCGCGAAGCCTGTGCCGCGGCGCATGACCTGCCGGCCGGCGTCGCGGCCTTCACACAACACACCACCGCCGGCGCCGCGATCCGCGTGCTCGGGCGCGAGGTTTACGAGTCCTATTACACGTTCTGTTTTGTGCGCAATCCGTGGGACGTGGCCGTGTCCTGGTTCCACTACCGGCTCTACAACCCTCAAATCGACGGTCACGCGGAGGCCGCCGCCGCCGGTACCTTCGAGGACTATGTCCGCAACGTGCTCGCCGGCCCCGACGGGGCGCGCCGGGTCGGTTTGCAATATCCCTACGTGACGGACGCCGAGGGGCGTCTCGCCATGACCTTCATCGGCCGCCACGAATCGCTGGCCGGCGACTTCGCCGCCGTGAGCGCGGCGCTCGATTTGGAAGCCCTCCCCCTCGATCATTTCAACCAGAGCTATCACGCCCCCTGGCCCAGCCTTTACACCCCCGAGACCTTCGCCATCGTCGCCGGTCTCGTGGCGCGCGACGCCGCCCTTTTCGGTTACACGGCCGAGCCCGCGGCTTACGGGATCGTATGAACGCCGTGCATCGCTGACATGCGGTTGGCCTGAAAGGCTCGGTTTTTCACGGGTAACTCGTTGTCACACACAGTCTTTTCGTCTAAGACTCGCCGCGAGGGTTGGCGCTGGCTGGCACGGCCCGGATTGACGCTGCATCGGGGCGATCCCACCCTTAGTTTTCAACGATCTAAGGAACCGGATAGGCTGACCGGCGGCGCGATGTCCGGGGTGGAGACGTCTCCTTCGGCCCGAAAATTTCCCGGCCCCCTCCAGAATGGACCTTAAAGGGACCTCTAACGTGGACGCTTCCTTTCTAACCGGCTCAAACGCCGTCTTTATCGGCGAATTATACGCCGCCTATCTCAAGAACCCGGCCTCGGTCGATGCGACCTGGGCGAGCTTTTTCCAAGACATGGGCGATGACGCCCAGGACCTCTTGAACGAATTGACCGGCGCAAGCTGGGCGCCGTCCGACGCGACCGTTATCGGCGCGGCGGGGGATGAGGCTCCGGCCAAGGCCGACGGCAAAACCAAGCCCGCGGCGGCGGCTCCGGCCGGCGACAGCGCCGCGATCCTGAAGCAGGCTGAAGCCTCCATCCATGCGCTGCAGCTGATCCGCGCCTACCGCGCGCGCGGTCACCAGGTCGCCGTGCTCGATCCGCTTGCGCTCGGCAAGAAGGAGAGCCACCCCGAGCTCGACCATAAGACGCACGGCTTCACCGACGCCGACCTCGACCGCGAGATCGTTCTCGGCGGCGTGCTCAACATGCAAAAGGCGACGCTGCGCCAGATCATCGACGCCTGCCGTCAGACCTACTGCGGCACGATTGGCGTCGAGTTCCATCATATCCAGCACCCGAAGCACCGCGACTGGCTCGTGAAGCGCTTCGAGAAGGACCGTCTCGAGCCGACGTTCTCGAAGGAAGGCAAGAAGGCCATTCTCGAGCGTCTCACGGAAGCCGAAGGATTCGAGAAGTTCCTCGGCATCAAGTACACCGGCACCAAGCGTTTCGGTCTCGACGGCGGCGAAGCGGCGATCCCTGCGCTTGAACAGGTGATCAAGCGCGGCGGTCAGCTCGGCCTCAAGCAGATCGTCATCGGCATGGCGCATCGCGGCCGCCTCAACGTTCTTGTGAACGTGATGCACAAGCCGTTCTCGGCGCTGTTCTCCGAGTTCCAGGGCAACTCGCCGAATCCCGAATCCGTCGAAGGATCGGGCGACGTGAAGTATCACCTCGGAACTTCGGCGGACCGTGATTTCGACGGCAACGTCGTGCACCTGTCGCTCACCGCCAACCCGTCGCACCTCGAAGTGGTCGATCCCGTGGTGCTCGGCAAGGTGCGCGCCAAGCAGGAGCAGATGGGCGACGCCGGTCGCAAGCAGGTCATGGGTCTCCTGATCCACGGCGACGCGGCCTTCGCGGGCCAGGGTATCATCGCCGAGTGTTTCGGTTTCTCGCAGATCGAAGGCTACACGACCGGCGGCACGCTCCACTTCGTCATCAACAACCAGATCGGCTTCACCACCACGCCGCGCTATTCGCGCTCGGGTCTCTACTGCACCGACATCGCGAAAATGGTCGAAGCGCCGATCTTCCACGTCAACGGCGACGATCCGGAAGCCGTCGTATACTGCGCGCGTCTGGCCATGGAATTTCGCCAGGAATTCGGCATCGATGTCGTGATCGACATGGTCTGCTACCGCCGCTTCGGTCACAACGAAGGCGACGAGCCGAAGTTCACGCAGCCCCTGATGTACAAGAAGATCGAAGGTCACACATCGACCCGTACGATCTATGCCAATCAGCTGGTGAGCGAGGGCGTGTTCACGCAAGCCGAAGCCGACGCGATGATGGCGCGCTTCATGCACATGATGGAAGCGGACTTCGAATCCGCCTCCAGCTTCAAGCCCAACAAGGCCGACTGGTTCGAAGGCGCGTGGAAGGGCCTCGCGCAGATGGGCGAGGAGGAAGAATACCGCGACGACAAGACCGGCGTATCCACCGATCTCCTCAAGGAAGTCGGTCTCGCGCTGTGCACCGTGCCCGACGGTGTTGCGGTCAACCCGAAGATCTCGCGCCAGCTGAAGGCCAAGAAAGAGTCCATCGAGACCGGCAAGGACATCGATTGGGCGACGGCGGAAGCCTTGGCATACGGCACGCTTTGCGTCGAAGGCACGCCGGTGCGTCTTTCGGGTCAGGACTGCGGCCGCGGCACCTTCTCGCAGCGACAGTCGGTGATCATCGATCAGAACACCGAAAACCGCTTCCAGCCGCTCAACAACATCCGTCCCGGCAAACAAGCCCATTACGAAGTCATCGACAGCCCCCTGTCGGAGCTCTCGGTGCTTGGCTTCGAGTACGGCTACAGCCTCGCCGATCCGAATATCCTGGTTCTCTGGGAAGCGCAGTTCGGCGACTTCTCCAACGGCGCCCAGATGATCATCGACCAGTTCGTGAACTCGGGCGAAAGCAAGTGGCTGCGCCTCTCGGGCCTCGTCATGCTGCTGCCGCATGGTTACGAAGGCCAGGGGCCCGAGCATTCCTCGGCGCGCATGGAGCGTTACTTGCAGCTTTCCGCCCAGGATAACTGGCAGGTCTGCAATCTCACGACGCCGGCGAACTACTTCCACGCCTTGCGCCGTCAGATGCGCCGCAACTTCCGCAAGCCGCTGGTCGTCATGACCCCGAAGTCGCTGCTGCGGCACAAGCGCTGTGTCTCGACCCTTGCCGACATGGCCGAACAGTCGAGCTTCCAGCGCGTTTATGGCGAGACCGAGAAGATTGCCGCGGCCGCGAAGGTGCGCCGCGTCGTGATCTGCTCCGGCAAGGTCTATTACGACCTCCTGCAGGCCCGCGAAGATAAGGGCATCGACGATGTCGCCATCATGCGCGTCGAGCAGCTCTATCCGTGGCCGAAGGAAACGCTGGGCCGCGAGCTCGCGAAGTACAAGAACGCCGAAGTGATCTGGTGCCAGGAAGAACCCGCGAACATGGGCTCCTGGACCTTCATCGATCGCCGCCTCGAGTATGCGCTCGAGGGCATCGATATCAAGGCGAAGCGTCCGGTGTACGCCGGCCGCGCGCCGGCGGCGTCGCCGGCAACGGGCCTCATGAAGAACCACGTGCGCGAGCAGAATCAGCTGTGCGAGTGGGCGCTTCTGACGCCGGTCGACCAAATCCCGCAGCCGTTCCGGCGCGTCTCGCGCGTCGGCAAGATGGCCGCTGAGTAATTTGAAATAACAAGCGCGCGCCGCGAGAAGGCGCGCGCGACCTTTTAGCTGGGGACGAAGATGGCTGAGATCAAAGTGCCGACACTGGGCGAATCCGTGAGCGAAGCGACGGTCGCGAAGTGGTTCAAGAATGTGGGCGACACGGTGGCGATGGACGAGCCGCTGGTCGAACTCGAAACCGACAAGGTGACCGTGGAAGTGCGCGCGGAAAGCGCCGGCACGCTCGCCGAAATCGTCGCCGGTCCGGGCAGCGAAGTCGCCGTCGGCGCCGTGCTCGGTGTTCTCGGCGCCGCCGGCGCCGCGCCGGCCAAGGGGGCTGAACCGGCGAAGGCCGTCGCTGCCGCGCCCGCGAAGGCTGCGCCGGCGCCCGCCGCCAAGCCCGCCGCTCCGGCGCCTGCCGCCGCGAAGCCGGCCGCGCCGCCGAAGGCCGCGCCGGTGAAGACCGGCATCGAAGCCGATTATCCGCTCGCCCCGAGCGTGCGCCACCTCGTGGACGACCATGGCTTCGATCCGAAGAAGATTCCCGCCACCGGCAAGGGCGGCCGCCTGACCAAGGCCGATGTGCTGAAGTACATGTCCTCCGGCCCCGATCGCGCGGGCAAGGCTTACGTGCCCGATCGCGGCCCGGCCGAAGAACGCGTGAAGATGACCAGACTTCGCAAGCGTATCGCCGAGCGTCTGAAGGAAGCCCAGAACACCGCGGCGATGCTCACGACCTTCAACGAAGTCGATATGTCGGCGGTGATGGCGCTGCGGGGCAAGTTCAAGGACGCCTTCGAGAAGAAGCACGGCGTGAAGATGGGCTTCATGTCCTTCTTCGTGAAGGCCTGCGTCGCGGCGCTGAAAGAACTCCCGGCCGTGAACGCCGAGATCCAGGGCGACGACATCGTCTACAAGAACTTCTACGACATCGGCGTCGCCGTCGGCACGCCGCAGGGTCTCGTGGTGCCGGTCGTGCGCGATGCGGACGACAAGGGCTTCGCCGAGATCGAAGCGGAAATCGCCGGCCTTGGCCGCCGCGCCCGCGACGGCAAGCTGACCATCGAGGATATGACGGGCGGTTCGTTCACCATCACCAACGGCGGGATCTACGGCTCGATGCTCTCGACGCCGATCCTCAATACGCCGCAGTCGGGCATCCTTGGCATGCACAACATCAAGAACCGCGCCGTGGTTCTCGATGACGGCAGCATCGTCTCGCGTCCGATCATGTACCTCGCGCTGTCCTACGATCACCGCATCGTCGACGGCCGCGAAGCGGTCACCTTCCTCGTACGCGTCAAGGAATGCCTCGAGGACCCCAGCCGCCTGCTCATCGAAACCTAAATCACCCTGTGTCACCCTCGGGCTCGACCCGAGGGTCCAGGGTGGCGGGTACGCCGCTGGAGAAGGAATACTTCGTCTATATCCTGGCCAGCGAGCACAACGGCATCCTCTGCATTGGAGCGACAAACGATCTGATCCGGCGCATTCACGAACACAAAAGCGATGTGATCGCCGGGTTTACTGAGAAATATGGTGTCCATCGCCTCGTACATTTCGAATCGTTCTCAAATGTCGAGGCGGCACTTCAGCGCGAAAAGAACCTTGAGCATGGGGTCCGCCGCTGGAA
>JAYRTJ010000042.1:0-29305 GCA_041919675.1 Rhodospirillaceae bacterium
GATCCGGACACAGAACAAGCGCATGGTCGGCGGCTTCGAGAGCCTCGGCAAAGCGGGCCAGCATATGGAGCGTGGCGGCCCGCTTTGACCAAATCCGCGCCGCGCGCGGCGTCATCGCAAGGGCGGCATCGTAAGCCGCAAGCGCGTCGTCATAACGCTTGAGTCCCATCAGCGCGTCGCCGCGCGAATCCCAATCGGCCGAGATTTGCGGCGCCGCGACGGTCAACGACCGTTCAAAGCTCTCGCGGGCTTCCGCGAACCGCTGCGCATGGAACAGGCTGCGCCCACGATTTGTCCACGCCGCCGCATTTCGCGGATCCAGCGCCACCGCGCGATCGAAGCTCGCGACCGCCTCGGCGTAGCGCTCCAGGTCATGAAGCACCGTCCCCCGGTTGCTCCACGTCTGCCCGGCGTTCGGCGCCTGGGAGAGAACCTGATCGAAGATCGCGACGGCTTCCTCGGGACGCCCGAGATCGGCCAAGGCGAGGGCGCGGTTGCACATCGCCGAAAGGTCGCCGGGCCGCAGGGCGAGCGCTTTGTCACACGACTCGAGCGCTTCCCGGGCGCGCATCAAGCTGAGAAGAGCGCCCGCGCGGTTGGCCAACGCATCCGGATGGGGGCCAATCGCGTGCGCCCTGTCGTAACTGTCGATCGCTTCCTCGAACCTGCCGATTTCCCCAAGCACAACGCCGCGGTTGTACCAGCTGTTGATATCGCCCGGATCGAGATTCACCGCGCTATTCATGCTGGCCACGGCGTCGTCCGAGCGGCCGAGCGATTGCAAGATGACCCCGCGCAGGACCCAGGGCTCAGCTGTGCCCGGGCTGAGACGGACGGCGGCGTCGATGGCGCTCAGTGCGCCTTCAAATTTGCGCTGCTGATAGCGTACGACCGCCGTCATCCGGTGCGCGAGGAAGTTCCGAGGGTCGGCCCCGGCGACCTCTGAAAAAAGCCGTTCGGCGTCGGCAAGACGGCCTTGCCGCTGCAGGGCTAAAGCCTGCTCGAATTGACGTTGTAGTGTCATTTCCATGTGTTCCCCGGCGCCACATTAGACGCCGCCCACGGCGGGGAAAAGGTGGCACCCATGTCCCCCGGACCCTATGTATGATGACATCCCAAACGTCCCCAGAAGGCCCGAGAAACCTCCGATGTCCGTCATCGCCCCCCTCTATGCCAAGCCGCCCGCGGGCCCGCGCGCGGCGTTCCAGCTGAAGAGCGACTACACGCCGGCCGGCGATCAACCCAAAGCCATCGCCGATCTCGTGGCTGGCATCGGCGGCCACGAACGCGATCAGGTGCTGCTGGGCGTCACCGGATCGGGCAAGACCTTCACGATGGCTCATGTCATTGCGCAGACCGGCCGCCCCGCGCTGATTCTCGCCCCGAACAAGACGCTCGCCGCGCAGCTTTACGGAGAAATGAAGTCGTTCTTTCCCGACAACGCGGTTGAGTACTTCGTCTCCTACTACGACTACTACCAGCCGGAAGCCTACGTCCCGCGCACGGACACCTACATCGAGAAGGATTCCGCGATCAACGAGCAGATCGACCGCATGCGCCATGCGGCGACGCGCTCGATCCTGGAACGCCGCGACGTCGTGATCGTCGCGTCCGTGAGCTGCCTCTACGGCATCGGATCGGTCGAATCCTATTCCAAGATGACCATCGCGCTGAAGCAGGGCGCAACCATGCCGCGCGCCGACCTCGTCAAACAGCTCGTCGCCCTCCAGTACAAGCGCAACGACGCGGACTTCCATCGCGGGACATTCCGCGTGCGCGGCGATGTGGTCGAGATTTTTCCGGCGCACTATGAAGACCGCGCATGGCGCGTGTCCCTGTTCGGCGACGATATCGAATTCATCCATGAGTTCGACCCTCTCACCGGCGAGAAGACCGCGAATTTGCTGGACGAGGTGGTCTATCCGTCGAGTCACTACGTCACGCCGCGCCCTGCCCTCTCGCAGGCCATCAAGGGCATCAAGGAGGAGCTGAAGGAACGCCTCGCGGAGTTCAACGCGCAAGGAAAGCTTCTGGAAGCACAGCGTCTGGAACAGCGCACCATGTTCGATCTCGAGATGCTCGAAACCACGGGACATTGCAAAAGCATCGAGAATTATTCCCGCTTCCTGACGGGCCGTTCGCGCGGCGAACCGCCGCCGACGCTGTTTGAATACCTGCCGGAAGACGCCCTTCTGTTCGTCGACGAGAGCCACGTCGCCGTGCCGCAGATCGGCGCCATGTTCAAAGGCGACTTCAACCGCAAATCGACGCTGTCGGACTATGGCTTCCGGTTACCGTCGTGCACCGACAACCGCCCGCTGAAGTTCGAGGAGTGGCAATCGATGCGCCCGGATACCGTGTTCGTGTCCGCGACGCCGGGCGCGTGGGAAATGGAAAGAACCGGCGGCGCCTTCGTCGAGCAGGTGATCCGTCCGACGGGTCTGATCGATCCGGTCTGCATCATCCGTCCCGCGGAAAAGCAGGTCGACGATCTCCTCGGCGAAGTGAAGGCCGTGGCCGCGCGCGGGATGCGTTCGCTGGTGACGACCCTGACCAAGCGGATGGCCGAGGACCTGACCGAATATCTCCACGAAGCCGGCGTACGCGTGCGCTACATGCACTCGGACATTGAGACGCTGGAACGCATCGAGATCATCCGTGACCTGCGGCTCGGGGCCTACGACGTGCTGATCGGCATCAACCTTCTGCGCGAAGGCCTCGATATCCCGGAGTGCGGACTTGTCGCCATCCTCGACGCGGACAAGGAGGGATTCCTGCGCTCCGAACGCTCGCTGATCCAGACCATTGGCCGCGCGGCCCGTAATGTCGAAGGCCGCGTGATCCTTTACGCCGACCGCATGACGGACTCGCTCGAAAAAGCCATCGGCGAAACCAACCGCCGCCGCGAGAAGCAGCAGGCGTTCAATGCCGCCAACGGGATCACGCCCGCCACCGTGCGCTCGCGCATCTCCGACGTGCTCGAGAGCGTATATGAGCAAGGCGATCGCGTGACGGTCGATACAGGCCTTGCCGAGGAACCGCATCTGCTCGGCCATAATCTTCGCAGGACGATCAACGATCTCGACACCAAGATGCGCGCCGCCGCCGCGGACCTCGAGTTCGAAGAAGCCGCGCGCCTGCGCGACGAGATCAAGCGCCTGGAAATGCTGGAGCTGGAATACGGCGGTGAAGGCGCAGCCTTCGGCGACGGCCCGGCGCACTCCGCCGAGCCTTCGCACGCGCCCAGTCAGCAGGCGATGCGCAAAGCCGCCCGCCACCCTAAAACCAAGAGCGGACGGCCGACCGGACGGCGCGGCGGATTTAAGCGCTAGGCGGCGTTGGCGCCGCATGCGCGGCCTCGCCGTTCTTGAGACGGCGGTACGACCACACACTCATCGGGATCATCGCGATATAGGCGAGACCGATGAAACTCAAGGTCGCCCAAGGCTCGGCCCAAAGCAGACCCGCCAGCACGCCCACGCCCACCATGAGCGGCACAACAAGTTGCGGCTTCAGGCGCACATGCTTGCCCGAGAAGATCGGCACCCGGCTCACCATCAGCAGCGCCGCGGAGATCAGGAAGATTCCGGCTACGGCCCAGTGCTGGAAGATGCGCTCACCGGTCAGCAACCAGAAGAACATGGGCATGAGCGCGATCCCGGCGCCGCCGGGAGACGGTACGCCGGTGAAATAGTTGTGCGCCCAGTGCGGCAGGTCCTGCCCGATCATCGTGTTGAAGCGCGCCAGGCGCAACACGGTGCAGACCGCGTGCAGAAGGCAGGCAGCCCACCCCAGGCCGCCCGCGTCGTGCATGGACCAGAGAAAAAGAACCAGCGCCGGCGCAACGCCGAAGCTGATGGCATCGGCAAGTGAATCCAACTCGGCGCCGAATTCGCTGGTCCCGCGCAAGAGGCGCGCGATTCGGCCATCGAGACCATCGAGCATCCCGGCGATGACAATCGCCAGGACGGCGCGGTCCCATTGCTCGTTGAAGGCGTAGCGGATCGACGTCAGGCCCGCGCACAATGCGAGCACCGTGATCATATTCGGAAAGATGCGATTGAAAGACAGGCTGCGCAGCTTGGCGCCGCCGACCTTGAATCGCCGCGGCCGCGGCGGGTCGTCCTCCACCAGGGGAACCGGATCCTGGAGAGGATCGTTCATTAGCGGATTTCTCCCGCCCGCTGCGGTTCGGTCCCCGCCGCATCGGCGAGCACGGTTTCACCGGCGACGGCCTTCTGACCGACGACCACCAGCGGCTCAACCCCGGCCGGCAGATATACATCCAAGCGCGAGCCGAAGCGGATCATGCCGAAGCGCTGACCGGTCAGCAGTTGCTGGCCTTCGCGCACGTCGCAGCGGATGCGGCGCGCCACGAGGCCGGCGATCTGCACCACGCCGAAGTCGCGCCCGTCGGGCGTGCGGATCACGAGCGATTGACGCTCGTTGTCTTCGCTCGCCTTGTCGAGGGTCGCGTTCACGAACTTCCCGGGCGTGTATTCTTCCTTGAGGACCGTGCCGCCGATGGGGGCGCGGTTCACGTGGCAATCAAAAACGCTCATGAAGACACTAACGCGCGTGACGCGCTCTGTTCCCATGCCGAGTTCCGGCGGCAGCGGCGCGAGCCCGATCATCTGCACAACCCCGTCGGCCGGGCTGATCACGAGGCCCGGCCGGGTCGGGGTGACGCGGTCCGGATCGCGGAAGAAGTAAAAGCACCAGATGGTCAGGGCGGCGCCGACAATGCCGAGCGGATCCCAGATCCAGTACAGGATCAACGCCACCAGCGCGAACACCGCGACAAAGCCGGGACCTTCCGGATGCAGCGGCGGCAAGAGGTAATCCCGCCAGCCGATCTCGGTGGATTTCATCATGTCTTTCGCGTCGGTCATAAACGTCGGGCCTTTCCATCGGCGGCGCCGTCGGCGCCCGCTCATCGTTCTTGGGCCTACTCTTACCATCCGGAGCGTAAAAAAGAAGCCGGGGCGCGCGTGTTTTCCGCCGTTCTCACCCGGCGAAGAGCGCCGGATGAGGGTTGAAGAGGCCGGGCGGCGCTCCACTGGGACGGTTAAGGACGCGCGGTTAGCCGCGCTTTTTAACGGTTGAAGACGCGCGGTTAGCCGCGCTCTTTGGCCGGAAGGCTGAAGACCTGTCCCGGGTAGATCAGGTTCGGGTCTTTGATCGCGTCTTTATTGGCTTCGTAGATGAGCGTGTAGTTGATCCCGGCGCCGTATGCGCGGCGCGCGATACGCCACAAGCTCGTCCCCTTGATGACCGTGATTTCGCCGGCCTGCATCTGAAGCTGGCTGGCGTCGAGCGCGAACGGCACTTCAACGCGCGCCATGACGTTGTTGTTGGCGCCGATCTGATCGGCGCGGATGGTGTGCTTGCCGGCGGTGGCGACAGCCGAGGGCTGCACTTGCCAATAGCCGTTCTCATCCGCCGTCGCGCGGCCGATGAACTTGTTATCCATATAGATCTGCACCAGGCTCGACGGATCGGCCTTGCCCGACAGCGTGAACTTGCCTTGGGCGTTGTAGTCCACGGTTTCGATGGTGAGCGCGTCGGCCCCCGCAGGCGCGGTCGGACCTTGCAGCACGCGGCTGCGTCCGCCATCGCGCGATTGTTCGACAATCAGAATTTCGCCGTCGCGTTCCGGAACGGACATCACGACGACATTCTGCGAATAGACGTCCTTGCCCTTGTCGTCCTTGGACTTCAGCGAAAACTGGCGCGTGCCCGGCGACACCGGGGTTTCCGGGATATAGACCCACTCGCCGCGGCCATCGGCGGTGACGCGGCCGATTTCCTTCTCGCCGTCCATGATGATGACGGTGGCGCCGGCCAGCGCGCGGCCGGCCATGACCATATTGCCCTTGGGATCGATGCGCACGACGTCGAAGGACGGGGCGCCGGCGCCGGTGTTCAAGGCGGGCGCACGGCCGAACTGTAACGGCCCCTGAAGGGTGAAGTTGAACACGAGCGCGGCCGCGACGACGACGACGCCGATCAACGCGGCAATCACGGGCTTGCTCAGCCCGCGGCGCGAGGGGGTTTCCGAGGTGTCAGCCGTTGGCCGCTCTAGGGAAAAATCCACTTTCGTGTCCTTTTCAGAACGTCTTAAGGGTTTAAGGGATTGCCGATAGTCATGCAACCGACCGTGGCGGAAATAAGGCCCCTTTCCAGGCGGAATCCCTAACCCGGCAAGTCTAAGGGCCAGAGGTTACAAAAGAGATAAGCGCCGCCAGGGCCAGGGGCAGACTGACCAGGACGGCCAGGATCAGGGGATAAAGCAGCCCGCTGATCCGGGCGGCGGGCAACGGCACCCGTTGAGCCGTCGCTTCGGCGAACAGCACAAGCGGCAGGCATAAGAGCGCAAGGCGCAGATCCGGATGGCGCTGCACGAGCGCCCACACGATCGCCAGCATCGGGGTCCCCGCCACAAGGATCACGCCGTCGCTGATGGCCGCGCCGGTGATCGCGACAAAGACCAGATATCCGGCCAGCGCCGTCGCCAGGATAAATGCCAAGCCCGTTAGGCTCGTGTCCTGGGCAATCGCAGCAAGCACCGACAGCCCAAAAGCGACCAGCGTGAGCAAAATCATAAGGCCGACCGGGGCCGCGCGCATCGCGTCGAGGCGCGCCATGGCAAAGAGCGCGACCATCGCCAGCACGGCGGCCGTAGCCGCCTCCGCCGCGGAGATCGAGGCGTTGGGCATCAATGCGCCCGTCACGGCCGCGAACGCGCTGCCAAGCAAAAACACCAGGACAAGGATGATCGCGATGATCCGGTGCGGACGCACGGCGTCGAGGGCGAGACCCAGGATCGCCGCGCCCGCCGCGATGTGAAGCACGCGGCGGACGTCATCCACCGGGAACAGGCCGGGACGAACGATAAAGGCCCAACTCGCAAGGACGCCGATCGTTACCGGAAGCAAGGCGACGCGTTCAGACTTTTCCTTGGCGAACATGTGCAGCGCCGACGCGAGCACAAACGTCAGCGCCGGCGGAAGAAAAAGCGAAACAAACATATTCAAGAAGGCGCCCCCGAATGCTGCCCCCGCACTAGCGCCCCTGCCGCAGCGTATACGCGTCGTGGCAGGACTTGCAGCTTAGCACGGACATGACCTTTGCCTGCATCGCGGAAAGCCCCTCGCGTTCGGCGATCGCGGCAAGATCATCCGCGCCGTCGGACAGAGTTTTGAGCCGTTTCGCGAAGTCCGGCCAATTGCGCCAGATTTCGGCTTTGGCCTCACCGCCCGGCGCTTGGACCTCGAAGGCCTTGAGCGCCGCCTTCGCGGTCAGTGCAATGGTCCGCGCGTGGATCGCGGCGTTCTCGGCGGGTCCCTTCTGTTGAAGCACCATGCCCAGCGCCGCCGCCTGCTCGCCCATCGTTTTCATGACATGGCGGCGTTTGGACCCGGCTTGGGGGTCGGGGTGGGGGGCGGGGCGGGGGTGGGGGGCCAACACCGCCGCCGCCGCGAGGGCCGCACCCATCATGAAACCGAGCGCCTTGTGTCTCCCGCGCCTCACAGGATCACCGATGTTTGGCGATGTCCTGCGCGGTGATCTTCGATCCGGTGTTTTCCCAGCTCGAGCGGACATAGTTGGCGACAGCCGCGATTTCCTGGTCGTTCATGCGGTCGCGGAATGAACGCATGGTTTCCCAAGCGCCCGGCGGATTGAGGCTCTTCGCAGGCTCCGCGCCGTACAGGATGACGTTGATCAGCGAGGCCGGATCTTGGCCCTGCACGATGGGGCTGTTGACGATCGGCGGCGCCTTCATGAAGCCGCCGCGGCCCGAACGCGCATGGCACTCTTCGCAGTGCTTCAGGTAGAGCTCCTCGCCGGCCTTCTTTTCGTCTTCCGTGAGCTGCATCGCTTGCGTATCCGGCGCCGCGGGCAGGCTCTTGAGGTAGGTGGCCATGGCCTTGGCGTCGTCATCGGTCATGTGCGAAAGGCTGTTCGCGATCACCTCGTTCATCGGGCCGAACGCGCCGCCGAACTTATTGTGGCCGGTCTTCAGGTAACGCTTCAGATCGTCGACCGACCAATGAGCGAGGCCGCCCTTCTTGGACTGGGTCAGGTTGATCGCGAACCAGGGGCGGTATTCGCCTTCGAGCACCACATCGGGCACCACGGCGCCCCACATGTGTTCATTCTTCTTCTCCGCGAGCGCTAGGTTGCGCGGCGTGTGGCAGGCGCTGCAGTGGCCGAGGCCTTCGACCAGGTAAGCGCCGCGATTCCATTCCTCGGATTGGCTGCTGTCGGCGACGAAGCGGCCTTCTTCGAAGAACATCGCGTTCCAAAACTTCATGGCGAAGCGGAAAGCGAACACGAAACTGTTGGCGGGCGCTTCGGCCTTCACCGGCTTCACGGTGCGCAGATAAGCGTAAATCGCCTTGGTGTCGTCTTCGGTGACCTTGGTGAAATTGGTGTAGGGGAATGCCGGGAACAGGCCGCCGTTCGGGCCCGAACCGGTGTGCATCGCACGGACGAAGTCTTCTTCGGTCCATTTGCCGATGCCGGTTTCGTCGTCGGGAGTGATGTTGGTCGAGTGGATCGTGCCGAGGAACATGTACGGCGTCTTGAACGGCAGGCCGCCCGCGAACGGCTCGCCGCCGGCGACGGTGTGGCAGCTGATGCAGTTACCCAGGCGGGCAAGATACTCGCCGCGCACGACCTGGGGATCGGCCTCCGGGGCAGGCGGAACGTCGGCCGGCGCGGACGCGTCCACACCCGGCGTTTCGGCCGCGACCGGCGCGTCTTGCGCCGCGACCGGAGCCACAAATATACCTGCGCACAGAGCCAGCGCGGCTCCCTGCACGACCACCTTGCGCAAATTCATCTTCATTGTCCCTTGGGTTCCTTGCGCTCGCGGGGCTGCCGCGGCGGGCGGAAGTTACGTCGAACTGTGATTTCAGGCAATCTTTCAAAGCAAAACGCCCGCCTCTAACGAGGCGGGCGCTCAGCTAGAATATGTACGGCGCCTACTGCTTTTTACGGTAGACGTCGTGACAATCCTTACAGCGCAGCGCGTCCAGGATGTTGGTGAGCGCGGCGTCTTTGCCCTGGCTCTTGGCCGTATCGGCCGCGAGACGAGTCTTGACCTGGAAGTCCTTCATTCTGGTTTCAAAGTCTTTCCAGTTGGTCCAGACGACCGGCAGCGACTCACCGCCTTCGACCTTCTGTTCGAAGCTCTTCAGCGACTGCGAAGCAGACTCGGCGATAGTTTCGAGGTGCGAAACGACCTGATCGTCCGGGGTCGCACCCGAAAGAATCTGGCCGAGCACCGCCACCTGGGCGTCGAGCGATTTCATGATGCGTTCGCGATAGTCGATCACATCCTGATTATCGGCGGCGAAGGCAGGCGCGATACCGCCGAAAGCCACAGCGGCGGCGACGATCGAACCAAGGAACTTCGTACGACGGGTCATGTAAATATCTCCGAATGTTCTAATCTTACTTCTTCGGCACGCGATAGTTTTCGTGGCAACCGCGGCAGTCGAGGCTGGTGGCGACCATCGGGCCGGCCTTCGCCATGCCGCCGTCGACGGCGGCCTTTTCAAGGGTCGCGAGCTTGGCGACCTGATCGTCCAGGCGCTTCGAGAAGTCGGCCCAGGCGGTCCACACTTCAGGCTTGGCCGAACCGGTCGCGCCGTCGCCGGCGACTTTCGGCTCGAACGCCTTCTTGGCCTGCGTGGCCGCAAGATGCAGCGCCTTCACATGCGAGACGAACTGATCGGCCGGGACCTTGCCCGCCACGACCATTTGCAGAAGGGCGTTCTGTTCGCCCATCGTCTTCATAACGTTCTTGCGATAGTTCATGACGTCCTGGTCATCGGCGTGGGCCATGACGGGAGCGACGAGAACGGCGAGAGCCAAGCCACACTTGACCAGACGATTCATTGAGAAGCCTCCACATTGCTTCGAGAGTTTGACGGTAAGGGTGCGGCGGCCGCCACGAAGTCCCCATCCCGCCTAAATTTTTGCCCGCAAAGGTTTACAAAGAACAAGACTAGGTGGCAAGAGCGTCCACTTTAAGGCAAACCGGTCGGTGGGAACCACCTCACCGGAACGTGACCGCCCATGACCTCGCCGAAATTAACCTCGCTGTGCGTCTTTTGCGGTGCAAATACAGGGTCCCGCGCCATTTATCGGGACAGCGCCGCCGTCCTTGGACGGGCGCTTGCGGCAAATCGGACCGAATTGGTCTACGGCGGCGGCCGGGTGGGCATGATGGGCGCCGTGGCGGACGGCGTCCTCGCCGGCGGCGGCACGGTCACGGGCGTCATTCCAGGCTTTCTTGTGGACAAGGAACTCGCGCATCCCGGCGCATCGGACTTGATCGTCGTGCCCGACATGCACACGCGCAAGCGGGAAATGTTCGAACGCTCGGAAGCGTTTTGCGTCCTGCCGGGCGGGGTCGGCACCCTCGAGGAAATGTTCGAGGTCGTCACCTGGCGTCAGCTTCGCCGCCACAACAAGCCGATCGTGCTTTTGAACATCGACGGCTACTGGTCTCACCTCGTCAGCCTGATGGAGCGCATCGTCGAGGAGGGCTTCATGCATCACGGGCACAGCGCGCTGGTGACCGTGGTCGCGCGGCCCGAGGACGTGATCGGGACCATCGAGGCCGAACTCGCCGCGCCCAAGCCGCCCGTGGTTTTCAAGGTTTAGGCCTGGAAATCGCGCAAAAACAGCATGAAAAGCGTGCGGATTCATGGCTTGCACCCCGGCTTGGGGATGCACTACTTTCGCGGCCATCTGCACGTTTTAAATCAATAAATCAGGGCGTCGGCGGCCATTCCGCAGCCGCCAAAAGGTCCTTCGAAGGGGAAATTCATGGCGAAGATCAAGGTAAAGACACCGGTCGTTGACCTCGACGGCGACGAGATGACGCGCATCATTTGGCAGTTCATCAAAGACAAGCTGATCCTGCCGTACCTTGATATCGACATTAAGTACTACGACCTCGGCATCGAAAGCCGCGACGCGACCGAAGACAAGATCACGGTCGATGCCGCCAACGCGATCAAGCAGTACGGCGTGGGCGTGAAGTGCGCCACCATCACCCCGGACGAAGCGCGCGTGAAGGAATTCAATCTCAAGAAGATGTGGAAGTCGCCCAACGGCACGATCCGCAACATTCTCGACGGAACGGTGTTCCGCGAACCGATCATCTGCAAGAACGTGCCGCGCCTTGTGCCGGGCTGGACCCAGCCGATCGTCATCGGCCGTCACGCCTTCGGCGACCAGTACCGCGCGACCGATTTCAAAGTGCCGGGCCCCGGCAAGCTCACCATGAAGTTCACGCCGAAGGACGGCGGCGCGCCGATGGAATTCGACGTGTTCGACTTCCCCAGCGCCGGCTGCGCCATGGGCATGTACAACCTCGTGGACTCGATCGAGGGTTTTGCCCGCGCCTGCTTCAACTACGGTCTCGACCGCGGTTGGCCGGTGTACCTGTCGACCAAGAACACGATCCTCAAGGCCTACGACGGCGTGTTCAAGGACACCTTCCAGCGCGTGTTCGACGCCGAATTCAAAGCCAAGTTCGAAGCCAAGAAGATCGTCTACGAACACCGCCTGATCGACGACATGGTCGCCTCGGCCCTCAAGTGGTCGGGCGCCTTCGTGTGGGCGTGCAAGAACTACGACGGCGACGTGCAGTCCGACACCGTTGCCCAGGGCTTCGGCTCGCTCGGCCTCATGACCTCGGTGCTCCTCAATCCGACGGGCACCGTCGTTGAGTCGGAAGCCGCGCACGGCACCGTGACGCGTCACTACCGCCTGCACCAGCAGGGCAAGGAAACCTCGACGAATCCGATCGCGTCGATCTTCGCCTGGACGCGCGGCCTGCAGTACCGCGGCCGCTTCGACAACACCCCGGATGTGGTGAACTTCGCGCAGACCCTCGAAACGGTATGCGTGCAGGCCGTCGAAGCCGGTCACATGACCAAGGACCTCGCCGTGCTCGTCGGCCCGGATCAGCCGTGGATGACCACGCCGCAGTTCCTGTCCAAGCTCGACGAAATGCTCAAAGTGGCCGCGAAATAGCGGCGGCCGACGGGTATGGCCGGGAAGAGCAAGAACAGCCTCGCACCGTTTTTCGAGGGCTACCGTCAGTTTCGCGATCACTATTTTCGCGACAACAGGGCGACGATCGAAAAGCTCATGGCCAAGGGCCAAAAACCCAAGGCCTTGATGATCGCGTGCTCGGATTCCCGGATCGACCCGTCACTCAAGTTCGGCGTGAACCCGGGCGAGATGTTCATCGTACGGAACGTCTCCGCCCTGGTCCCGCCTTATGGACCCGACGAAGCCTACCACGGCACCAGCGCCGCCGTTGAGTTCGCGGTGCGCGGCCTGCAGGTGGAACACATCATCGTCATGGGCCACGCCAAGTGCGGCGGCATCCACGCGCTCATGCATTCCGAAAGCCAGCGGGATGACTTCATTTCCTCGTGGATGAAGATCGCCGAGCCGGCGCGCAACTTCGCGCTCGCGACCACCAAGGATCCCGCCGCCGCGCAGCGCCGCTGCGAGCAGGAAGCGGTAAAAACCTCCCTCGGCAATCTCATGACGTTCCCGTGGGTGGCCGAGCGCGTGCGCGAAGGCACGCTCGAGCTGCACGGCTGGTATTTCGATCTGGAGACGGCCGGTTTGTTCGTGTGCGACGCGCTCGGAACGTTCAACGCCGCCGAATAGCCAGTCGTTGCAGCTAATCGTTCGGAAGCGTGAAGCCCGAACGGAGCTTCATCAGCTCCTTCTTCGTGGCCGGCACCGTCTTGCCGCCGGACTTCGGCAGCACCCAGCGGTATGAACCGTCGCGCATGATGATTGCGAACTTCTTGCCGCGGCGCGAGTAGACCTGGCGCATCACGGCCGAGTGGTCGACGTAGGTCACGCGCCAGTTATCGTCCTTCTTGAAGATGAACTCATGCATCTTCAGGAACTGGTCGATGAACGGCTGCTCGACGATGGTCAGGTTGTGGATGACCCAGCACAGACCTTCGAAATTCCAATAGTGAGCCAGCCCCACCAGTTCTTTTTTGTCGAAGTAGGGGAAGAACGGGAACGAGCGGCAGGCCAGGGAGCGATTGTCACGCTCGCAGAATTGGGCGCCGTTGCACTCGACCGCGCAGTTTTCCGAGCCCTTCAGATCGGCGATTTCAGCCTTCTGATCCGGCGTGCGCGGGACGAACGGCTTCCACATCTTGGTGCGCGTCTTGAGATGCGCGTATTCGGTCTTGTCGACGATGGGGATCGCATGGCCGGCATCGCAACACACGGGCTGGCCGTTGTTATAGGGCGCGCATTTGGCGCCGCAGTTGTAGATCTTGGAGATCGGCGCCTGGAAGCCGTCGAACACGACACCATAGTCGCGGGCCGAGATGGTCGCCATTTTACAACATCACAACTGGAACAAATCCGCGCCCCTCGCGCGTGACGTCAGATATAACGGGAGCACTTTGCATTGGGAAGCTTCTTCCCGGTTTCGGTTTTGTGCGACACTTCGCGTCCATCCACAGGGGGCATGGCATGCAAACCTATCTGTTGATCGGACTGGGCGGCGCCTTGGGCAGCGTTGCGCGCCATTGGTGTAACGGCCTGATCGCGGCCCTTATGGGCGTTGCATTCCCGTGGGGAACGCTTGTGATCAACGTGCTGGGATCCATGGTTATCGGGTTCGCCGCCGCGACCATGCACGACGGCGGGCTTTTGCCGGTGGGCAACGATGCCCGCCTGTTCCTGATCGTCGGCGTCTGCGGCGGCTATACGACCTTCTCCGCCTTCAGCTTGCAGACCCTGACGCTGATCCAGGGCGGGCAATGGCTGCCGGCGGCCGGCAATGTCGCCCTATCGGTGGTCCTGTGTATCGCGGGCGTCTGGATCGGCTACCTGGCCGGCCTCGCCCTCAACCCTAATGGCTAAGCTCGCCGATCGCGGCGTCCAGACCGCCGAGGGTCAGCGGATACATGCGTCCCTCCAAGAGCTTGCGCATCATCGCGATGGATTCGGTATAGGCCCAGTGCTTCTGCGGCACCGGGTTCAGCCACACCGCATGCGGCCAGGTTTCTAGGAAGCGGCGCATCCACACTTCGCCCGATTCCGGATTCCAGTGCTCCACCGCCCCGCCCGGCTGCAGGATTTCATAGGGACTCATGGAGGCGTCCCCCACGAAGATGAGTTTGTAATCGGTGGGATAGGTGCGCAGCACCTGCCAGGTCGGCACGCGTTCGGTATGGCGGCGGCGGTTGTCGCGCCAGACGCCCTCATAGACGCAATTGTGGAAGTAGTAGGATTCGAGATGCTTGAACTCCGTGCGGCAGGCGGAGAACAGCTCGGCGCAGACCTTCACATGCTCGTCCATCGAGCCGCCGGCATCGAGGAATAAAAGCACCTTCACCGCATTGTGGCGTTCCGGGACCATTTGAAGGTCGAGCAGGCCGCCATGGTGGGCGGTGGAGCGGATCGTGCCGTCCATGTCGAGTTCGGTGGCGGCGCCTTGGCGGGCGAATTTGCGCAGGCGGCGCAAGGCCATCTTGATGTTGCGCGTGCCGATCTCGACGGTGTCGTCGAGGTTCGCGAACTCGCGTTTGTCCCAGACCTTCACCGCGCGCTTATGACGGCTTTCGGCCTGGCCGATGCGCACGCCTTCCGGATTGTAGCCGTACGCACCAAACGGAGATGTACCGCCGGTGCCGATCCACTTTGAGCCGCCGGAGTGTTTTTCCTTCTGCTCCTCGAGCCGCTTGCGCAGGGTCTCCATCAGCTTTTCCCAGCCGCCGAGCGCCTCGATCCGGGCCTTCTCCTCGTCGGAGAACATGCGCTGCGTGAGGGTCTTCAGCCATTCCTCGGGGATATGCGCGAGGATGCCTTCAAGCGCGGCGTCGCTCGCAAGGCCTTTGAAGACCTGGCCGAACACGCGGTCGAAGCGGTCGAGATTGCGCTCGTCCTTCACCAGGCTGGCGCGGGCGAGATAATAGAAATCCTCGACGCTGTAACCGGCGACGCCGGTTTCCACCGCCTCGATCAGGGCGAGATACTCGGTGATCGAGACCGGCAATCCCGCTTTCTTCAGTCCCTCGAGGAGAGTGAAGAACATGAGCGCCTAACGCCCTTCGCGCCGCGCGAGAAAAGCCAGCCGCTCGAGCATATGCACGTCCTGCTCGTTCTTGAGCAGCGCGCCGTAAAGCGGCGGCACCGCGGTCTTCACGTCCTTGGCCTTGAGGGCTTCGGGCGGAATGTCGTCGGCCATCAGGAGCTTGATCCAATCCAGTAACTCGGAGGTCGACGGACGCTTCTTGAGGCCCGGCACGTCGCGGATCTCGAAGAAGACGTTCAGCGCCTCGCGCACCAGGTTCTTTTTCACGTCCGGGAAGTGCACCGCGACGATGCGCTCCATGGTCTCGCGTTCCGGAAACCTGATGTAGTGGAAGAAGCAGCGGCGCAGGAAGGCGTCCGGCAGTTCCTTCTCGTTGTTGGACGTGATGATGATGATCGGGCGGTGTTGCGCCTTGACGGTCTCCCCGGTCTCGAACACGAAGAATTCCATGCGGTCGAGTTCGAGCAGAAGATCGTTCGGGAATTCGATGTCGGCCTTGTCGATCTCGTCGATCAGGAGCAACTGCCGGCTGTCGGCGGCGAAGGCCTGCCACAACTTGCCCGGCTTGATGTAGTTGGCGATGTCCTTGACCTTCGCGTCACCGAGCTGGGAATCGCGCAGGCGCGAGACCGCGTCGTATTCGTAAAGGCCGTGCTGCGCCTTGGTGGTCGATTTGATGTGCCAGGTGAGCAGCGGGAGTTTGAGCGCGGCGGCGATTTCGTGGGCCAGCACCGTCTTGCCGGTGCCCGGCTCGCCCTTCACCAGCAGCGGGCGTTCCAGCGTCACGGCGGCGTTCACCGCGACCATCAGGTCCTCGGTGGCGACGTAGTTTTCGGTGCCGCTAAAACGCATGGGAACTCCCTGAAGGCCGCCTCGCTGCGTGGCTATAGTACACGCGGGCAACCTTTAAAACGGCGAAAAGCCTGGATGGGGGAGGCCCATCCAGGCTTCTCTCAACGTGCCTTAAAGGGGGGAGGACCCTTTAGGCAGCTTTCTTCACGGTCGCCGGCTTCGCGAACTTCGGCGTCAGCGGCGCGGTCACGTCGGTGAAGATTTCGGTCGCGAGTTCGGAGACCGACTTGCCTTCTTCGACGAACGCGGTGAACGAGTCTTGCGCGAGCTTGGTCTGGATCTGGAACAGGTCCGAGACGTTCTTCGCGCCGGCGAGCTTCTTGCCCGCTTCGACGGAATTTTCGTAGGTCTTGCCAGTCAGCTCGACGAAATGCTTCGCGAGGGTTTCGAAGCCCTTCACGGCGGCCGTGTTCGCCTTCACGATGCTTTCGATGCTTTCCTGGCCCCAGGCAGCGATGTCAGAGTACGAGGTCATTTTTTTCGTTCCTTGTTGGTTTGACGGATCTCAATCGCGGTCGGTCCGTAAACGTCCCTGAGGGCCGATCCATTTATCTGCAGCGCAACATTATATGCTGCAATGCACACAAAATAGGCCCGGACCGGCCTCCGGTCAAGGAAAAATGTTGCGCTGCACACAAAAATCTGCGCGCAGCACAACTACATGATTTTAAATAATTAAGCGGCTGCGGAGGCGAGCTGGCTCTCGATGGCCTCCAGGGCCTGGGCGGCCCTATCGCCTTCCGGACCACCGGCCTGGGCCATGTCCGGACGGCCACCGCCGCCCTTCCCGCCCACGGCGGCAGAGCCGACGCGCACGAGATCGACGGCGCTGATCTTGCCCACGAGGTCGTCGGTGACTCCCACGACCACGTTGGCCTTGCCTTCCATGGTGCTGATGAGAGCAATGACACCCGAGCCGATCTGTTTCTTCATCTCGTCGGCGATGCTCTTGAGGTCCTTGCCCGGCACATCGGCCAGAACCCGGCCTGAGAAGGTGATGCCGCTGATGGTCTTCGACTGCGGCGCGGCCGCCTGGCCGCCCCCGCCGCCGGTGGCCAGCTTGCGGCGCACATCGGACAGTTCGCGCTCGAGCTTCTTGCGCTCTTCGACCATGGCCGCGATGCGGACCGCAAGGTCGGCCGGACTGACGCGCAGCACGCCGGCGGCTTCCTTCAGCATACGCTCTTCGTCGGCCACATAGGCCTCGGCGGAGGCGCCGGTGACCGCTTCGATGCGGCGCACGCCGGCGGCGACCGCGGATTCACCCACGATCTTGAACAGGCCGATATCGCCGGTGCGCGACACATGCGTGCCGCCGCAGAGTTCGACGGAGTAGTTGCGCGCTTCGGCTTCGGTCATGCGGCCCATGGCCACGACGCGGACTTCCTCGCCGTACTTCTCGCCGAACAGCGCCATGGCGCCCGCTTCGACGGCCGCTTCCGGAGCCATCAGGCGCGTGGTGACGGCCTCGTTGGCGCGGATTTCGGCGTTCACGTGATCTTCGACCACGCGGATCTCGTCCGGCGACAGAGCCTTGTTGTGGCTGATGTCGAAGCGCAGACGGTCTTGCGCGACCATCGAGCCCTTCTGGGTGACATGCGCGCCGAGCACGCGGCGCAGGGCGGCGTGCAGGAGGTGCGTGGCCGAGTGATGGGCGCGGATGGCGGTGCGGCGCTCGCCGCTGACGCGGAACTGCGCTTCATCGCCGACGGCAACGGCGCCCTTGGTCACGGTGCCGATGTGGACGTGCATATCGTCGAGCTTCTTTTGGGTCTCGGTGATCTCGATCGTCGCCTTGTTGCCGACGACGATCGTGCCGGTGTCGCCCACCTGGCCGCCCGACTCACCATAGAAGGGGGTTTGGTTGGCGATGAGCGCGACCTTTTGGCCTTGCGCGGCTTCGCGCACGGGCTGGCCATCCACGACCAGCGCGACGACGCGGCCTTCGGCGGTTTCGGTGGCGTAGCCCAAAAAGTCCGAGGCGCCGACCTGTTCGCGCAGATCGAACCAGACCTTTTCCGTGGCCGCTTCGCCCGAGCCGGACCAGGCCTTGCGGGCTTCGGCCTTCTGGCGGGCCATGGCGGCGTTGAAACCCTCGACGTCCACGCCGATTTCGCGGCCGCGCAGGGCGTCCTGCGTCAGATCGAGCGGGAAGCCATAGGTGTCGTAGAGCTTGAAGGCGGTTTCGCCCGAGAAACGCGCGCCCTTGCCCAGGGTCTTGGTTTCGTCGTCGAGCAGACGCAGACCGCGGTCCAGCATCGACTTGAAGCGGGTCTCTTCGAGCAGCAGTGTTTCGGTGATGAGTGGGCGGGCCCGCTCGAGTTCCGGATACTGCGCGCCCATCTCGGCGATCAGCGACGGCACCAGGCGGTGCATCAAGGGGTCCTTGCAGCCCATCATGTGCGCATGGCGCATGGCGCGGCGCATGATTCTACGCAAAACGTAGCCGCGGCCTTCGTTGGACGGCAGGATGCCGTCGGCGATGAGGAAGCCCGACGCGCGCAGGTGGTCGGCGATCACGCGGTGCGAGGCCTTGTGCGGTCCGGCCGGGTCGGTGCCGGCGGCCGACGCGATGGCCGCGATCAGCGCCCTGAACAGATCGATCTCGTAGTTGTCGTGGGTGCCCTGCAGGAGCGCGGTGATGCGCTCGAGGCCCATGCCCGTATCGACGGACGGCTTCGGCAGGCTGATGCGCTCGCTCGGCGTCACCTGCTCGAACTGCATGAACACGTTGTTCCAGATCTCGATGAAGCGGTCGCCGTCGGCGTCGGCGGATCCGGGAGGACCGCCCGGGATGTGATCGCCGTGGTCGTAGAAGATTTCCGTGCACGGACCGCAAGGCCCCGTATCGCCCATGGCCCAGAAGTTGTCGCTGGTCGGGATGCGCACGATCTTGTCCTGGGACAACCCGGCGACCTTCGCCCAGATGCCGGCGGCTTCCTCGTCCGAGGAATGGACAGTGACCATCAGGCGCTTCTTGTCGATGGCGAAGTCCTTGGTGATCAGCTCCCACGCGAGACGGATGGCTTCTTCCTTGAAGTAATCGCCGAAGGAGAAATTGCCCAGCATCTCGAAGAAGGTGTGGTGGCGGGCCGTGTAGCCGACGTTGTCGAGGTCGTTGTGCTTGCCGCCGGCGCGCACGCATTTCTGCGAGGTGGTGGCCCGGCTGTAGGGGCGCGTTTCGACGCCGGTGAAGACATTCTTGAACTGGACCATGCCCGCGTTGGTGAACATCAGCGACGGGTCGTTGCGCGGCACAAGCGGGCTGGACGGCACGATCGTGTGGCCGTTGCGGGCGAAGAAGTCCAGGAAGGCCGTGCGAATTTCTTTCGTCGTCGACATGCGAATCAAAGGTCCAAGTTATCGGGGGCCAAAAATGTCAGGAGGCCGTCTCAAGCCTGAACCGGTCCAGTCCGGGCCTTGCGGCGTTAACACTTTTTAGCGCGTCCCATAGAGAAGTGTCCAGAAAACCGGACGTAACGGGCGGCTAGGCCTCGGACCTATATGTGGTGCGAAAGATACAAAAAAAGACGGGGTTCCGGCTGCTCCAGAACCCCGTGTTGCCAACGGAGGGGATCGTTCAGGGGATTGTTGGCGAAAGGCTTGATCGGCTGCCGAGAAGAGCGGCGGATTATTCGCCGTCTTCACCGTCTTCCGGGGCCGCCGCCATGGCGCCCGTGAGCAGGCCGGCGTTGACGCGGATCTGCTTCTCGATCTCGGCGGCGACCTCGGGATGTTCACGCAAGAACGTTTTCGCGTTTTCGCGTCCCTGGCCGATGCGCTCGGAGTTGTAGGAGAACCAGGACCCCGACTTCTCGACGATGCCGGCCTTTGTGCCGAGATCGAGCAACTCGCCGGTCTTCGAGACGCCTTCGCCGTACATGATGTCGAACTCGACCACCTTGAACGGCGGCGCGACTTTGTTCTTCACCACTTTGACGCGGGTCTGGTTGCCGACGACGTCTTCCTTGTCCTTGATCTGCCCGATGCGGCGGATGTCGAGGCGCACCGAGGCATAGAATTTCAGCGCATTGCCGCCGGTGGTGGTTTCGGGGTTGCCGAACATCACACCGATTTTCATGCGGATCTGATTGATGAAAATGATGAGCGTGTTGGAACGCGCCACCGACGCGGTGAGTTTGCGCAGCGCCTGGCTCATCAGACGGGCCTGGAGGCCCATGTGGGAATCGCCCATCTCGCCTTCGAGTTCGGCGCGCGGCGTGAGCGCGGCGACCGAATCGACGACGAGCACATCGATGGCGCCCGAACGCACCAGCGTATCTGCGATTTCGAGGGCCTGTTCACCGGCGTCGGGCTGCGAGATCAGAAGGTCGTCGAGATTGACGCCGAGCTTGCGGGCATAACCCGGATCGAGGGCGTGTTCGGCGTCCACGAAGGCACAGGTGCCGCCGCCCTTTTGCGCTTCAGCGATCACATGCAGCGCCAGGGTGGTCTTGCCCGAGCTTTCCGGTCCATAGATTTCGATGATGCGGCCCTTGGGAAGGCCGCCGATGCCCAAGGCCAAGTCCAGGCCCAGGGAGCCGGTCGATACCGCCGCGATTTCCACCGCGCTCTCGTTCTGGCCCAGGCGCATGATCGAGCCCTTCCCGAAGGAACGCTCAATCTGAGTGACGGCAGCCTCAAGGGCCTTGTTCTTATCCATTGAATCTCTTTCTACGAGGCGGAGGGCGGATTCGGCGGGCATCGGTGTCTCCCTTGAGTGTCTATTCAGAATTTTCAAGGCGTTCAATCGCGTCCTGAACCCAGAGTGTACATCTTTTGTTCTCTCTAGCAAGAATAAATTAGAACAAAAAACGAACTTCCAAATCGCCTGTTAAATCATTGAATTATAGGAGGTTGTAGGGCGCAAACATTCCCGGAAACGTTGTCCGCACGCAACAGTGACGCCCGGCTTGGGGACAAAAGGGAGAACGCCATGGCCGGTCTAGGCTTCGTCCCCGAAACCCTTATGGGCGGCCCGGCCGGAGAGGCCCACCAGGCGGTCACAAAGCAGCCCGATCACATAGCGCAGGAGCGGGTCGGCCTTACGCATGGCTTCGTCGAAGAACGTCCGATCGACCACCAAGAGCTCACAGCCGCCGCGGGAGACCACGGTGGCGGTGCGCTTGCCGTCGGGCCTCAGGAGGGCGATTTCACCGAAAATCTCCCCGGCCTTCATCCGGTTGACGACACGGGTTTCCGAATCGCCCTGGGCGGCGACTTCGACCTCGCCCTTCAGGATCACGTAGGCGGTATCGCCGGGCTGGCCTTCAAAGAACACGATCTCGCCGGCCGGGACGATCCGGCGTGGAAAGGATTCAACGGGGATCGGCGGGTTGCCCATACGGCGTTTCCTTACGTTCCGGCGAGAACTTCCTTCACCTTACTGGCCAACTGCCCGAGTGAAAACGGTTTCGGGAGAAAATGGAAGTCGGCGGTATCGACGATATCACCGCGGGCGACTTCTTCCGAATAGCCGGAAATGACGATGATGCGGATTTCAGGGCGTTCGACGCGGATCAGGCGCGCGAGGGTGCCGCCGTCCATGCCGGGCATCATCATATCCGTGATCATGAGATTGACCCCGGTGGTATCGCGCAGGATATCGAGCGCCTGCTCGCCGGTGCGCGCTTCGAGCACCTTGTAGCCCTTGGCTTTCAGCGCGCGCGCGGCGAACACGCGCACCGCGTCCTCGTCTTCGACCAGCAAGATGGTGCCCTGACCGCCGAGATCGGCGGTTTCATCGAGGACCGCGGCCTTCGCGGCGGCGGCCCTGGCGCGCTGCGAGGCGGCCGCGGCTTCGGCGTCTTCGACTTCCGGCGTGGCGCGCGGCAGATAGATCGAGAAGGCCGCGCCCTTGCCCGGCGATGAATCCACGAGGATGAAACCGCCGGTCTGGCGGACGATCCCATACACGGTGGCGAGACCAAGCCCCGTTCCCGCGCCGGGAATTTCCTTCTTGGTCGAGAAGAACGGTTCGAAGATGCGCCCCAAATTCTCGGGCGGAATGCCGGTGCCGGTATCGGCCACGGAGATACGGATATAGCGGCCCGCCGGCACCTGTTCGGCGCCGAGCTGGGTCGGCTGATCGAAGACCTCGGTGCCGGTGGTGATGGTGAGCGTGCCGCCGCCGGGCATGGCGTCGCGGGCGTTCACGGCGAGATTGATGATCATCTGATCGAACTGGCCGGGATCGACGCGGACAAGGCCGAGATCGCGGCCGTGGACCAGCTTGAACTCGATGGACTCGCCGATGAGGCGCGTGAGGAGATGCGAAAGCTCCATCAACGCATCGGTGACGTTGAGGTCCTTCGGCTGCAGCGGTTGTTTGCGCGAGAACGCCAGCAGCTGGCGGACGAGATTGGCCGCGCGGTTGGCGTTCTGCTTGATCTGCATGATGTCGGCGAAGGACGGATCGCCGGCGCCGTGGCGCTGGAGCAAAAGATCGCAGAAGCCGATCATGGCGGTGAGCAGGTTGTTGAAGTCATGGGCGACCCCGCCCGCGAGCTGGCCCATGGCCTGCATCTTCTGGGCCTGGGCGAACTGGACTTCGAGCTCCTTCTGCTCGGTGACGTCGATGAAGTGGGCGACCACGCCTTCGATTTCGGTATCGCCCGGCGCCGACATCGGGCCGACGAAGACCGAGGTCTGCGAGACGCCCGCGCCGCTGACACGCACATCCACATGGCTGCCTGCGCTTTCGCCGGCCAGCACGCGGTCGAGTTCGCCGGCGAAGGTGCGCCGATCGTCGTCGACCACACGCTCGAGCAAGGGGCTTCCGATCAAACCGGCCCGCGGCTGCTCGGTGAGCTTTTCGAAGGCCCGATTGCAATCGACGATGATTCCATCGGCGTCGGAGATCGCAATCGCCACGGGGGCGGCGTCGAACAGCGCGCGGAATCGCTCGTAGGCGATGCGGCCCGACGCGCCGGGCGGTTCGCGGCGCATGCCGTCGCGCACGACCAGCGTGCGGGTGCGCGTGACACCGGCATCGTCATAGGTGGATTGCAGAAGAAGGGCCGTGACCGTTTCGCCGGCGCGGGTTTTGAAATGAACCTCGCCCTGCCATTCGCCGTCCGGCTGCGGACGGTTGGAACCGGTGATGATGTCGTCGAGCTTGAAGGCGCTTAGCTCATCGACATCATAGCCAAGCCAATCGGCGAAGCGCTGATTGACGAAGCGGAACGTGCCGTCGACGTCCACCGAGTAGATGCCGCCGGGCAGGAGATAGAGGAAGTCGGCGAGGTCCTGGCGTTCCTGATTGAGGATATCGGTGATGGTGCGCCGGGCGGTGATGTCCACCGCGTCCCAGAGCAGATACCCCTCGCCGATCGGCCGGACCGTGACGTCGAACCATTCCGTTTCATCGGTTGCGCCTTGCAGCGGCACTTCCGCGGCGGCGGCGAGGTTGGTCATGGCCGCCTGGCGGAGACGGGCGACGGCTTCATCCCCGGCGTAATCGCGGGCGGCGTCCCGGGACAGGAGTTCGAGCGGCGGCAAATCGCCCAGCCATTCACGCGCGGACGGATTGGCGGCGACAATCCGCCCCTCGCCCGCCGTAACAAGGCGGGGCGCGGCCGACGAGGCGACGAGAATATCGAGCACGCGGGAATCGATACGGCCCCTGGAGGCCTTGCGGGCGCGCCAGATCACGCCCAGGAGCGCGAGCAAAACAAGGACGCCGGCGAGAACGGCCGCCGCGACCAAAGTTGGCTCACTTTGCAAATTTGCCCTTCAGGCGCATGACGTAGCCGATGACTTCGGCAACGGCCTTATAGTGCTCCGCCGGAATCTCCTGATCAACCTCGACGGCGGCGTGCAGGGCTCGGGCCAGCGGCGGGTTCTCGACGATGGGCACGTCATGGGCTTCGGCCACCTGACGCATCCTCTTGGCCAGGAAATCGACGCCCTTCGCGACGACGACCGGAGCGGCCATGCTGTCGACATCGTACTGCAACGCCACCGCGAAGTGGGTCGGGTTGGTAATGACCACGGACGCCTTCTGGACGGCGGCGATCATGCGGTGGCGATGGCGTTCGAGGCGGAGCTGGCGGATCTTGCCCTTCACCTTCGGATCGCCTTCGGCCTCCTTGTGCTCGTCCTTGACCTCCTGCTTGGTCATCTTGAGTTTTTCTTTGTGCGACCAGTTTTGGTAGATGTAGTCGGCGGCCGCCAACGCGCCCATCACCAGCACCACCAGGAACAAGATCATGACCATCAGATGGTGGATGTCCCTGAGCGTGGTCCGCACGTCCTGACCCATCAGCCAGTCGGGGCTTTCGATGGTGGGGACGATCAACAGACCCACCATCGCGCTGATCAGCACGATCTTGATGACCGCCTTGCCGGCTTCGATCAACGACTGGAGCGAGAACAGGCGCCGGAAGCCGGCGATGGGACTGATGTTCTCCATCTTGGGCTCGATCTTCTTGGGCGTGTAGACCAGCCCGACTTGCGCGAGGGTGCCGATGAAGGCCGCGATCACCAGGACGAACACGGGAAACGCGAGCAACACGCCGATCCGCCACAGGATCTGCACGAACAGCGGCCCCACCGCATCGTTGTCGAGCGAGATCGTTTCGGGGCGTTCGAGGAACACGCGCAGGTACTGCGACATATCGCGCGCCACCCACGGCCCGAGGATGCCGACGACGATCAGCACACCCACCAGCATGGATACGCTTTTGACTTCCTGCGAGACGGGGATGTTGCCTTCTTCGCGCGCCTTGCCAAGGCGCTTTGCCGTAGGCTCTTCCGTCTTTGCGTCTTTGTCCTCGGACATGGCCTACCTCAGGAAGTTGACCATGTTGGTTTCGAGGAACTTCATGAACAGAAGCATGAGGGCGGGAAGGCTGACCATCAGAACGGCGATGCCCGCCACGATCTTGCCGGGCACGGCGACGAAGAAGACGTTGAGTTGCGGCGAAAGCCGCGCCAGCACGCCCGAGGTGATCTGGAAGATCATCTCGTAAACGATGAAGGGCGCCGCGAGCCTGAGCCCCATGGCGAAAGCCTGGTCCAGCAGACGCGCGCCGAGCTGCAGCATGTCGCCCGTGAACAGCGGCGAGGCCGGCACCATGAGGGTATAGCTCTCCACGATGGCCTGCAGGATGAAGTGGTGCGTGCCGGTGATGAAAATCAGCGCCACCGCGATCAAAGACAGGAAGCCGGTGACGATGCTGGTCTGCTCTTCGGTGACCGGATCGTCGATCATGGCGTTGGTGATGCCGACCGCGTTCGAGATCATGAAGGCGGCGAGTTCGAGCGCGGACATCGTGATCTGAATCAGCGCGCCCATGAAGCCGCCGACCAGGGTTTCCGAGACGATGAGCCACGCGAGTTCGGCCGCGCTTGCCGGCTGCGGCGGCAAGGTGCCCGCGACCAGCGGCAGGATGACCACCACGACGAGGACCGCGAGGATCAGGCGGATCCGCATCGGCACGTAAACGGCCGAAATGCCGGGCAGCATCAGGAACACGATGCCGAGGCGGGCAAAGACCAGCAGGAAGTGGAAGACGTTGATGGCGAGGTAGTCGTTGAAAGTCACGGCGTCCCCGCCAGCCCGGCGTTAGCCCAATTGGACGATCTTATCCATGATGCGCTGGGTGAATTCGGTGAGCTCGCGCAGCATCCAGGGCATGAAGACGACCATCGAGCCGAACACGGCGAGGATCTTCGGGATGAAGGTGAGAGTCATTTCCTGGATATGCGTGAGAGTCTGGAAGATGGAGATCGCCAGACCGACCACCAGACCGACGAGCAGCATCGGGCCGGAGACCAGCAGCATCACCATCATCGCATCGCGCGCGATATCGAGGACTTCAACTTCATTCATCTTCCAAAACCCTCACCCCGACCCTCTCCCGCGCCGGCAAAGCCGGCCCTTGAATGATGCGCGCCTTCGCGCGCACGGGGAGAAGGAGGTTTGGTTAGATCGGCATCCGCAGGATTTCCTGGTACGCGCTCAAGACCTTGTCACGCACCGCGACCACGGTTTCCAAGGTCTGCTGGGCGTTGGCGACGGCGGTGACGACGTCTTTCAGGTCCGCCTCGCCGCTGATCTGCTTCATGCTGAGCTCTTCGGCCTGGCGGCCGGTCTGCGCCGCCGATTGAAGTTGATCGGTGACCATGTTCACAAAGGAGTTTTCGCCCGAGGTGGCGGCGGAAGCCTTCGCGATGCCGCTGGCCGCGCCCTGCGCGATCTTGGCGGCTTCACCGTAGGCCTTTACGGCCGAACCGAAATCAATTGCCATGATGCGGCGCCCTTGAGCTTAGCGGAGGAGATCGAGAGTCTTCGCGACCATCTGGCGCGAGGTCGCGATCACGTTCATGTTGGCTTCGTAGCTACGCTGCGCTTCGCGCATGTCCATCATCTCGATGAGCGGATTCACGTTCGGCTGCAGCACATAGCCTTGCTCGTTCGCGCCCGGATGCGTCGGGTCGTACTTGGACGTCAGCGCCGAGCGGTCGTTGTAGATGCGCTTCACCTTCACCGTGTCGGCTTCCAGTTCGCGGTCGAGCTGATTGCGGAAGGTCACCAGCTTGCGGCGATACGGCTCGCCGCCCGGGACTTCCGCGGTCGAGTCCGCGTTCGCCAGGTTTTCCGAAATGACGCGCAGGCGCGTGGCCTGCGCCTTCATGCCTTTCGAGGCGATTTCCGAGCTTGCCGAGAGATCATCAACAGCCATGGCCTATTCTCCGTCTCATCCGTTATGCGCCGCTCGAGCCTTTGACGGCGATGCGCAACATCTTCATGTGGGTCTGCATGAGCTGAACCGCGGTGTTGTAGTCGCTGCGCGTTTCGCTCACCTTTTGCATCTGCTCTTCGACGATGACCTGGTTGCCGTCCGGCGACTGTTCGAAGGTCTTGCGGATGGAGTTCTCGCGGAACGGTTCCTGCTCGGGGATCGTGCCCTTGAGGTGACGCGTGTCGGTGCGCGAAACGCCGACGCGAGGCTCCATCTGGCCGCGCAGCACGTCCTTGAAATTGACTTGCTTGAGATCGTGGGGACGATAGTGCGGGGTGTCCGCGTTGGAGATGTTCTGCGCCAGCACCTTCTGGCGCTGGGCCGCCCAGTCCATGCGCGTCAGCGCCATCTTGAAGAGCTTGAGGCTGTTCAGGTCCATGCCCGGTCCCCGGTCCTTTTCCTACCCGGCAAAAATGACCTAGAGACCTTAACAACTGATGAATCTTCGTTAACTAAGTTAACTAATTGATTTTACACAATTTTGTCCAAATCCAGCCGGCCCGCGCTTAAGTGTTTATTAAGCCGGAAGGCAGATATTGCCCGGCATGACCGGAGAGCCCCCTAAAACCATCGCCGTGGCCGTCGCGGAACAGGCCGACGGATCGGCTCCGAAAATCACGGCGTCGGGACGGGGACATCTCGCGGAAAAGATTTTGGAGGTCGCGTTCGCGGCCGGCGTGAAGGTGCGCACCGATGCGGACCTCGTTCAGATCCTCGAAGCGGTCGAGGTCGACAGCGAGATCCCCACCGAAGCCTTCGTCGCCGTCGCCGAGGTGCTGACCTACGTGTACCGGGTGAATGCCGAAACGGCGCCCGCGTTCAACTGGAGCAAGTCATGACCGACGACGCCGCCACGAACCTCGAGACGGTGAAAGCCGAACTCCTGAAGGTGGACTCGCTGATCGGCACCGCGATCCGCCTTCTCGGCGAAGGCCGGGTGGTGGAACTGACGGCGCTGGAAGGGCGCACCCGCCAGGTGTGCGATGCCGCGCTGGCTCTCGCGGGCGACGACCGCAAGGCCCTGGCGCCGGCGATGGAAGCCTTGCTGAACGGCCTCGACAAGCTGACCGGCGATCTCAACGAAAAGTTCGGCGACCTGCCGGCGCTGACCAGCACGGTCGGCGCGGATGCCGCCTCGAGCGCTTACGGACAGGCGCTGAAACACCTCGTCACCGAGAGCCGCTGACCGATCCATGGAATTCACCCTCTACCTCAAGGCCTTTCTGGGCCTCGCGCTCGTCCTCGGGCTGATTCTGGGCCTGTCGGCGGGCCTGAAGCGTCTCGGGATCGGCGACGGTTTGCGCGGACCCCTGGGCCGCAAACGCCGCCTCGCCACGGTGGAAGCGGTGATGATCGACGGCCGCCACAAAGCCGTTCTCCTGCGCCGCGACGATGTCGAACACCTGGTGCTGATCGGCCCGAACACCAGCCAGGTGATCGAGCGCGGCATCCCGGCGCCGATCTCAACGCCAACGGCGCCGACGGAAGCGCCGCCGAGCGGCCCCGTGTCCAACGAAGGCGCCAACGACGCGGGCGCCAGCCGCTTCAGCCAGTGGATGAAACAATGAGCCGCGACAAGAAACTCCCGCTTGCCGTCATGGCAGGCCTCGCGGCGCTCGTCGTCGCGGCTCCGGCTTTCGCGCAGAGCTTTTCGATCGATCTCGGCGCCACCGACGCGACGGGCCCGAACTCGACCACGGGCCGCATCATCCAGCTCCTGTTGCTGATGACCGTGCTCAGCATCGCGCCCGCGATCCTGATGATGGTCACCTGCTTCACGCGCGTGGTGATCGTGCTGTCGATCCTGCGCCGCGCGCTGGGCACCAACACCACGCCGCCGAACGTCGTGATGATGTCGCTGGCGATCTTCATCACCGTGTTCGTCATGGCGCCGACGTTCCAGGCCTCCTGGGATACGGGCGTGAAGCCCCTGATCGACGGCCAGATCAACGAGCAGGAAGCCTTCACCCGCGGCGCGCAGCCGTTCCATCAGTTCATGATGAAACACGTACGCGAGAAAGACCTGTCTTTGTTCATGAACATGGCGAACGTGCCGCAGGTCGCCACGCCCGAAGAAACGCCGCTGCAGGCGCTGATTCCGGCGTTCATGATTTCGGAGCTGCGCCGCGCGTTCGAGATCGGGTTCCTGATCTACGTGCCCTTCATCATCATCGACATGGTCATCGCCTCGGTGCTGATGTCGATGGGGATGATGATGCTGCCCCCGATGATGCTGTCGCTGCCGTTCAAGCTGATCTTCTTCGTGCTCGTGGACGGCTGGTATTTGCTGGTCGGAAGCCTGGTGCAGAGCTTCTCGGGCGGATAGCCCTGCGGTTTTTGCATTGTAACCGGAAAACCGCGCGACTCACGCGACACCGCGCCAAACCGGAAAAACTGTTTTCTACTCAGTGCCTTGCAAGACGATGTTGCGCGCGACATTCACGCGACATTACGCGACATTGTGGCAAAAACCTTCGAACGGCGCCGAAGCCATGCGTTCCAAGCAATCCGAACGCGGGCACGCGTGCGGCGCTTCACCTCTCGTCTCCCGATTCACAATGTCAAAGAGCGTTGCACGCCAAGCCTGGATGCG
>JAYRTJ010000043.1:0-29120 GCA_041919675.1 Rhodospirillaceae bacterium
GATGTGCAAGTCCTTCTCGTCGAAGGACACATCTTTGAGCTTGGAGTAGGGCGTGATCCAGTCGAGCCGGCGGCCGGCTTCGCGCCAGAAGGTCAAGGGATCGTTGCTCGATTCCGCGCGCAGCTCCCTATAGCGGCGCTCGTCGATGGTGGCGTTCTTCGCGAACCCCGGCGGCACATCGATGATGATTTCGTCCGACATTATATCCCTCCAAGCATAAGCGGGCGGGATGATAGCGGGCGCGCGCGGGCGAAGTCACGCCCCCAGCGTGTAATCGGAATCGGCGCAGAAAATTTTGCCGTCTTCGACCCGAATGGGAAAAGATTTGAGGCTTTCACCCTTGCACGGACCCCGCAGACATTTTCCGCCGGCGGGCTCGAAATGCGCGCCGTGATTGGCGCAAAACAGGAACGAGCCCGAGAAATCGAGGAAAACATCGGGCGCGCTGTTGAGCGGCAGGCCGGCGTGGGGACAGGCGTTGACGTAGGCGCTGACGCCGCCCGTGTGCCTGACGACAAACACGGCGCGGCGGATCCCGGCCTCCTCGACGATGATCTCCTTTGCGCCCGTAGCCTCGAGATCGGCAAGGCGGCAGAGGAGGATCATCTTATTTGCGCTTGCGCGGCTTCGTGGGTTTGCGCGGCGGCTTGCCGCCGGGCTTAGGCGGCGCCTTGCGCGGCTTGGCCTTGGCGGGTTTAACCGGCTTCGGGGCGGCTTTTGGCGCGGCCTTTACCGGGACTTTAGACGCGGCTTTAGACGCAACCTTCGGGGCCACCTTGCGCGTGCTGATCAGCGGCGCGCGCGGACGCACGACGCGGCGGCGCACACGGCGGCGCGCGGCCGGAGAAGGAGTGGCTTTGCGGCGGATCTTGCGGCGCGCCTTCTTGGCGACCTTCGCGGCGATCTTCGCGGCCGCCTTCACCGGCTTGGCGATCTTGCGCGGCTGGGCATTGCTCTGGCCCTCGCGGCCATAGTTGTCGGCGATGCGCACGATATCGTCCTCGCCCACATATTCACCGGACTGCACTTCGATCATGTGCAGTTCCACCTGACCCGGATTGCTGAGGCGGTGGATGGCGCCGGCCGGCAGGAAGGTCGACTCGTTCTCGCGCAGTTGGAACTCTTCCTCATTGCGCGTGACGATCGCCGTGCCCGTGACGACAACCCAATGTTCGCTGCGGTGCCAGTGCTTTTGCAAGGAAAGCTGCGCGCCCGGTTTCACACAGATGCGCTTCACCTTGAAACGATGGCCTTCGTCGATGTTCTGGAACCAGCCCCAGGGGCGATAGGTGCGGTTTTGCGCCGTCGCTTCGGTGCGGCCTTTGGCCTTCAACTGCTCGACGACTTTCTTCACGGCTTGGTCGTGAGCCTTGTCCGCGACCAGCACGGCGTCCGGCGTCACCACCACGATGGCGTCCTTGAGACCGATGACGGCCGTGAGCTGTTTTTCACTGCGGATGTAGGTGTTCTGGGTTTCGAGGGCGATCACATCGCCAAGCGTGGTGTTTCCCGACGCGTCATGCGCGGTTTCCTGATGCAGCGCGCTCCAGGAGCCGACATCGGACCAGCCCATGTCGACAGGGACCACGGCGGCCTTGCCGGTCTTTTCCATCACACCGTAGTCGATGGATTGGCTCGGCACTTCAGCGAATGCCTTCGCGTCGAGACGGAAGAAAAAGAGATCGCTCTTTCCCTCCTGAAGCGCACGCCGGCAGGCGGGCACGATCGCGGGTTCGCCGCGCTCGAGTTCGGAAAGATACAGGCCGACCGGGCAGAGGAAAATGCCGCCGTTCCAGTCGTAGCCGCCGTCCCGCAGGAACCGCGCCGCGGTCGCCGCGTCGGGCTTCTCGACGAACGTTTCCACCTTGAAGGCATGTTTTCCAAGCGCGCCGCCGCGCTTGATGTATCCGTAAGCGGTCGCGGGCGCGTCGGGCTTGATTCCAAACGTGACCAGATGGCCCTCGCGCGCGACGTCAACGGCAATCGCAACGGCGGCGCGAAATGCTTCCGGATCGCGCACGGAGTGATCGGACGGCATGATGAGCATGAGATCGTCCGGCGCCTCTTCCAGAAGCAGCGCGGCAACGGCGGCGGCCGGCGCGGTGTTGCGCCCCTGCGGCTCGATGATGACGGCTTTAGGTTCCACGCCGATGGCGCGCAGCTGCTCGGCGACGATGAAGCGGTGGGCTTCGTTGCACACGACCAGGGGCGGCTGCACTTCGAAGGCCGCGCCCGACGGCGCCGCGCCGAGGCGCTGCGCGGTTTCCTGGAGGAGACTTTTCTCCGAGATCAGCGGTTGAAGCTGCTTCGGGAATTCCTCACGCGACAGCGGCCACAGGCGCGAGCCCGAGCCGCCCGACAGAATCACAGGAAAAAGACGCACCGGTTTGGTCACGGAAGTTCCTCTATCTCACGTCAGCTTATTTGGCTTTCGGGCCGGTATCCACTTCATCGCGCAGCGGGCGTTCCAGCAGGCCTTTCAACATGGCGTCGATGGACGCGCCGTGATTGAGGACCTGATCGATGGCGCTGCAGATGGGCATATCGACATGGAGCTTGGCGGCGAGGGTGACGACGGCTTCGGCGGTCGTGACGCCTTCGGTCACGGACCGGCGCGCACCGAGGACCTCCTCCAACGTCTGACCCTTGCCCAACGCAACGCCCAAGGAATAGTTGCGGGACTGGGTGGAGGTCGCGGTCAGGACGAGATCGCCCAGGCCCGAAAGACCCATCAGAGTCTCCGGTTTGCCGCCGCGCGCGACGGCGAGGCGTACGATCTCGGCCAACCCGCGGGCGAGCAAGGCCGCACGGCCGTTGGCGCCGAGTCCCTTGCCTTCGACAATGCCGCAGCCGATGGCCAGCACGTTCTTCACCGCGCCGCCGACTTCCGCGCCGACGATGTCCGTCGACACATAGGGACGGAACGCAGGCGATCCGATCGCCGCGGCGACTTTGCGCGCGAGGTCGGGATCGGACGCCCCAAGCGTAATCGCGGTGGGCAGGCCGGCCGCCACTTCCTTGGCGAACGTCGGGCCCGACAGGATCATGAGCGGCGCATCCGGCAGGCATTCGGCGACCACGTCGGTCATCAGGGCCGAGGTGCCGCGCTCGATGCCTTTGGCGCAAATGACCACGGGCACATTCGGCTTGAGAAGCCGCTTCAACTTTTCACAGG
This sequence comes from Rhodospirillaceae bacterium, assembly GCA_041919675.1. Taxonomy (GTDB): domain Bacteria; phylum Pseudomonadota; class Alphaproteobacteria; order Rhodospirillales; family Rhodospirillaceae; genus SHVO01. The sequence continues at coordinate 3,176 of JAYRTJ010000043.1, forward strand.
TGGCACGCAGATGCTGCGCCGGGGTGACCAGCAGCACGATATCCACATCGGCCGCGACACCGAGATCGGTCGTGGCCGCGATCCCGGGCTCGAGGGGGACGCCGGGAAGATAAGGCGTATTGCGCTGGTGCTGATTGATTTCGGCGGCAACCTCGGGCTCCAGGGCCCAAAGGCGCACATCGCGGCCCGCACGGCGGCCCACCACCGCGAGAGCGGTTCCCCAGGCGCCGGCGCCGATGACTCCAAGTCTTTGCATGTTCATATTCTACGAGTGTTTTCAGCCGAAGTGGACAGCGGTTCGGCGCCGAAAACGCGACAAAGTGAAAGTTGCCAAACTCTTGGCATGGGGAAAGAGCATCTGTCCATGGGTGGAACGAAAGCGTCCGATGGACCGTTGCTTGCGGGTCCTTTCGCGGTTAGATGACTTCATGACCATTCTTCTGACAGGCGCCGCCGGGTTCATCGGTTTCCACGTCACCCAGCGCTTTCTGAAGGCCGGACGCAGCGTCGTCGGCGTCGATAATTTCAATTCTTATTATGATGTACGCCTGAAAGAGGCGCGCTGGGCGCAGTTGGAAAAGCAGCGGGGCTTCATCGGCCGCCGGCTGGATATCGCACACAAGGACGGCTTCCTGGATTTCTGCGACAAGATCCAACCGACATATATCGTTCATCTCGCCGCCCAGGCGGGCGTGCGGTACGGCCTTGAGAACCCCACCGCCTATGCCGACGCCAACCTCACCGGCTTCTTAAATGTGCTGGAAGCGGCGCGGGCGCTGAAGGTCATCCATCTGGTCTACGCCTCGACCAGTTCGGTTTACGGCGCCAACAGGGCCATGCCCTTCGCCGAACACCATAGCGCCTCACATCCCGTGAGCCTGTACGCGGCCACCAAGCGGGCGAACGAGTTGATGGCCCACTCATATGCGCATCTGTTCAAAATCCCGGTGACGGGCCTGCGCTTCTTCACGGTTTACGGCCCCTGGGGCCGGCCCGACATGGCGCCGCATAAATTCACCGCGCGCATCTTCGCCGGCGATCCCATCGATGTGTACAACGACGGCCGGATGATGCGTGACTTCACCTTCATCGACGACATCGTCGAGGGCGTCGCGCGCGTGACCGATCACATCCCTGTCGCCGACGAGAGCTGGGATCCGATAAACCCGGCGCCGGACGGCTCGGGTGTGGCGCCGTACCGTGTGTTCAACATCGGCCGCGGCGCGCCTGTCGATCTCATGGACTTCATCGCGACGTTGGAAAAACACATTGGCAAGAAAGCCGTGCTCAACATGATGCCGATGCAGCCGGGCGATGTTGAAGGCACATGGTGCGACGTCGGCGCGCTGGGCCGCGCCGTCGGCTATCAGCCGCGTGTTTCGCTGGATGAAGGTCTGGATAAAACTGTCGCGTGGTTTCGCGACTACTACAAAGTCTAGGCTTTGACGCCCGCGCCGCCGCCGGCGAAGGCCGGCTTCTTTTAGAATCGCGCGCGGCGGCTCAACTGGAAGAGCTCATGCTTTTACTCCGGCGCCGCGCGATGGAGGCGCGGTTGGGTCAAGCGGCCAGCGCGGCCGCGCCTGGAAATCCAATCCGTCCGTCAGACCAAGTTTGAAACGCTCGAGCGCCGCCCAGGCGATCATCACCGCGTTGTCGGTGCACAGCGCGAGAGGCGGCGCGACAAACGTGAACCCTGCCGTGCGGGCGCGCTTTTCGAGTTCGACGCGCAGCGCGGTATTCGCCGCAACGCCGCCGGCGACGACGAGTGAGCGGCCTTCATAAGCGTCGCTGAACGTTTCAAGCGCGCGGCGCACACGATCGCCGACGGACTCGACCACCGCCGCCTGGAACGACGCGGCGAGATCGTTCACGTCCTTGTCGCTGAGCGGACCCGGCGGCAAGGATTCCACCGCGACACGCACGGCGGTCTTGAGGCCCGAGAAAGAAAAGTCGCAACCGGGACGGCCCTTCATCGGCCGCGCGAAGGCAAAGCGCGCGGCGTCGCCGGACTTCGCGGCGCGTTCGATGGCGGGGCCGCCGGGATAACCGAGGCCGATCATCTTCGCGACTTTATCAAAGGCTTCACCGGCCGCGTCATCGACCGTTGTGCCGAAGCGGCGATATTTTCCCACGCCTTCGACGGCAAGCAGCTGACAATGTCCGCCGGACACAAGAAGAAGCAGGAACGGGAACTCGACTTTGTCCGAAAGCCGCGCGGTGAGGGCGTGGCCCTCCAAGTGATTGACCGCAATGAAGGGGATCTTGTGCACGGCGGCGATGGCCTTGGCGGACATCACGCCCACAAGCACCCCGCCGATGAGTCCCGGGCCGGCCGTCGCGCCCACGGCGTCGAGATCGGCGAAGCCGACCTTGGCTTCACTCATGGCCTTGGCGATCAAACGATCGAGATGGGCGAGGTGCGCGCGCGCCGCCACCTCCGGCACGATGCCGCCAAAGACCGCGTGCTCGTCCATTTGTGAAAGGACCGCATGGGCGAGCACGTTCCCGTCCCCGTCCACGACGGCGGCCGCGGTCTCATCGCAACTGGTTTCTAGTCCAAGGACAATCATGGCTTTCCACTTAGATAGGTAGGCTCTACAACGTTTGTGAAATGAACGCCAGGAAGCGGCCATGCGGGTTCTAATTACGCAGCCGGCGCAGGTAGCTGCGATCTCGGCGAAGGCGCTGGCTGCCCGCGGCCATGAACCCATTATCATCCCGCTGGTCACCGTCGAACGCGAAAGTGCGCCCGCCATCAACCTGGCCAGCGCGCAGGGTTTCCTCGCCACCAGCCCCGAGGGCGTGCGCGCCCTGGCCGAACATGTGGGCGTGCGCACCTTTCCCATTTTTGTCGACAGCGAGCTGACCGCCGCCGAAGCCCGGCGCGCGGGCTTCAAGGACGTGCTGGCGGCCAAGGATGACTCGCAAGATCTCGCGCGGCTGGTGGAACGCTCGCTTAAACCCGCCAACGGCGCGCTGGTGTACGCCTGCAGCACCGCCGCGCCGGTGAACCTCGGTGCGATGCTGGGCAACATGGGTTTCGCGGTACGGCCGCTGCCGCTGTACAGCATCAAGCGCGTGGCCGAGATCCCAAATGAGCTCCGCGCGACGCTGGACAGCGAGGGCATCGATGTCGCGCTGTTCATGTCGCCCGACGAAGCGCGCGCCTTCGTGACGCTGATCCAGCGCGACGAAGGTGCGCCGTCCATCACCGGCCTCAAGACCGTGACCGCGACACCCGCGATCGCCGCGCCCTTGCGCGCGCTGAAAGGCATAAGCGTCACGGTCGCTTCCGCCAGTGATCCCGACAGTGTGTGGGCGACCCTTGACGGTGAGTTGATCGATAAGGTCGAAGACGAGCGCCGTGAGCGCGAGCGCAAGATCAAGGAAGAAGAGGCGCGCCGCCGGGCCGAAGAAGAGCGCCTGCAGAAAGAGAAGGAAGAACACGAACGCATCGCCCGCGCGAAGGCGGACGCGGAGCGCATCGAAAGGGCAAAGCGCGCCGAAGAAGAACGAACCGAACGCGAGCGCCTCGAGGCCGAACGAGCGCGCATTGCCAAGGAAGAAGCCGAACGCGCCGCGCTTGAGCGCCTGGCCCGCGAGGAAGAACACCGTATCCGCGCCGAGGAAGAGCGCCGGCGGAAAGAAGCGGCGGAGCGCGAACGTGCCGAGAAGCTAACGCGGGAGAAAGCGGAGAAAGAGCGTCTGGCCGCCGAGCGCGCCGCCCGCGAGGACGCCGAACGCGAACGCCTGCGCAAAGAAAAGGAAGAGCGCGAGAGTCTGCGCGCCGAAGAAGAAGCGCGCGCCAAAATCGAGAAAGAGCGCCTCGCGGCGGAAAAGGCCGCGCGTGAACAGGCCGAGCGGGAGCGCCTGGCCGCCGAACGGGCCGAGCGCGATCGTTTAAAGGCCGAGGAAGCGGCCCGCGCAAAAGCGGAGAAAGAGCGTCTGGCCGCCGAGCGTGCGGCGCGCGAGGCGGCAGAGCGTGAACGCCTGCGCAAAGAAAAGGAAGAACGCGAGCGTCTGCGTGCCGAAGAAGAAGTGCGGCGGCGATTGGAAAAAGAACGCCTCGCCGCTGAACGCGCCGCGCAGGAACGGCTTCGCAGGGAACGCGAAGAACGTGAACGCGCCGAGCGGGCCGAACAAGACCGGGTGCGCAAAGAACAGGAGGCGCGTGAGCGCGCCGAGCGAGAACGTATTGCCGCCGAACAGGCCGCGCATGAAAAGGCCGAACGCGAACAACGCGCCCGCGAACAGGCGGCGCGCGACGAAGCCGAACGCGTGAGGCGCGCGGCGGAGAACGCCGAACGTGACCGCTTGGAAGGTGAACGCAAAGAGCGTGAACGCATCGAACGCGAAGCGCGGGAGAAAGAGCACGCCGAAAAGGAACGCATTGCCCGTGAAGAGGCAGAGCGCGTACGCGCGGAGAATGCGCGGGTCGCCGCCGCGCGCGAAAAGCAGCGTCTCGAACAGGAACGCATCGCCCGCGAGGAGGCGGCGCGCGTGCGCGCGGAGAACGAGCGTCTCGCGCGCGAACGCGCCGAAACGGAGCGCGCCGACCGCGAGAAACGCGCCGAAGCCGCGCGACTCGAGAAAGAACGCCTCGCCCGGGAAAAAGCCGAGCACGAACGCGTGAAAGCCGAACAGGCGGCGCAAGAGGCCGAGCGCAAACACCTCCAGAGGGGCGAAGCCGCCGCGCAGAAAGCCCGCGACGAGCAGGCGCGGCGCGAAGAAGCGGCGAAGGCGCGCGCGGAACAAGAACACCGGGCGCAGGAGCAGGCCGAACGCCGCCGCGCGGAGAAGGAAGAAGCCGAGCGCGCCAAAGCCGAACGCAAACGCATTGCCGAAGAACGGAAGGCGCAAGCGAAAGCCGAAAAAACCCGTCTGGCCGCCGAACGCACACCCTCCGGCGGTTGGTTCGCGGGTCTCTTCGGAAAACCGGCGGCGTCAATCGAACGAGCCCCAGATCCAAGCCCAGATACAAGCCCAAATCCCAAGTGGAGCATGGTGGTCAGCCATGATCCGCCGCGGACACCGGACCCCACCGAATCCCTCGCGGCGGTAGCCTCCGCCGCGCCCTCATGGAATGATGCGCCGATGACCGACCCCGTACGCGACACCAAAGAGCCCCCCGCCGCCGAACCGGCACATGTGCCGTCGGCGCTGCAGGAGTTGGATGAGTTGGTGGCGCGCGAAAGCCATGGCGCGGAGCGCACGCCGGAATCTTTGGCCGACGCAAAGCCGGCCGCGCGCGGCGGCGGCGGGCGCTCGGCACAAATGCAGGCGGAAGACGCCGCGGACGAGCGCATGCGCGATCGCCTGGCCAATTGGGGCCGCGGGGAACCCGAAGCGCCGCTTCCGCACGACGCCGAGCCTCAAGCTGAATCGGTCCCTGAAGCCGCCGCAGCCCAAACCCCCGCCAGACGGCGCGGCGCCGGCCGCTCCATCGCGCTGTTCTTTCTGCTCGCCACCATCGCCACCGCCGCGATGATGACGTCGCATCGCTGGTTGCCGCTCTTGGTGAAGGAACCGCCCGCGCCCGTCGCCAGCGCGCCCGCGCCGACACCGCCGCAAATCAAACCCGCGCCGCCCGCCGCGACACCGGCGCCGCGCCCCCCGGCGCCGGCCGCCGCGCCCGTTGCGCCCGCGCCGCCGCCCACGGCCGCACCGCCCGTCGCCGATGTCTCCAACCAGACCATCGCCGCCCTCATGGCGCGCGTCGCCACGCTGGAAGCCGCGCTGGGCAACACGGTGCGTCTTGAAGAACTCAATCGCCGCGTCGATTCCCTCGCGGGCCGCAGCGCCGATGCAAATAGCGTGCTCGCGCTGGCCGACCGCGTCGCCGCGCTCGAACAGGCAGGCCGTAGCGCCGCCGATCAACGCGCGGTCGCCGTGGCGCTGACGATCGCCGCCACCCAGTGGCGCGACGCAGTCGTCACGGGCCGTCCGTTCCTGAAGGAATGGGACACCGTCAAAGCGCTGAAGGGCCAAAGCCAGACGGAGACGTTGTTCGCCAAATATGCCAGCAGCGGGCTACCGACGCTTGCTGAAATGCAGCGCCGCTTCGATCTCGCGGCCGCCGCCGCGGTGCGTGCCGGCTATCTGCCGAACGATACGGCCAGCTGGCTGCGCCAGACGCTGGACCGCGTGTTCTCGGTCATCTCGGTCCGCCGCACCGACGTCGATACCGGTGACGGCGTCGACGCGATCCTGGTGCGCGCCGCGCGCGCCGCAGACGGCGGCAATCTCGCGGGCGCGGTCGCGGAAATGAAAAAACTGACCGGCGCCTCACTCGCCGCCGCGACGCCCTGGATCGAACTCGCAGAGGCACGCGCCGCCGCCGAAGAGGCGGCGCAGGAATCCGTGATCGCCGGTGCGACGACCCTCGCGCAGCCGACGGCCGCGCCGGTCGTACCGGCGGCGCCGGCCGCGCCGGCCACGAAGACGGAGTAGCGCCATGCTGCGTCTCGTCCTCTACATCGCCGGTCTCGTCCTTCTGGTCAGCGCGTCCGTCTGGCTTGCGAACGAGCCGGGCGCCGTCGCGCTGGAATGGCGCGGCTGGCGCATCGACACGTCGGCCAGCGCGCTTGTCGCCCTGTTCATCCTCGCCACGGTGCTCGTCGCCTTGCTGCTGCGCGCGCTGGCCATCGCCGGCGGCATCATCGCCGCGGTCTCCGCGGCGCGTCGGCAGCGCCGCCTGAATCGCGGCCTCGCGAGCCTCGCCGACGGATTTGCGGCCGTGCAGTCGGGTCAAACTTCGGCCGCGCGCCGCTTCGCCAAGGAAGCCGCGTCTTTGCTGCAGACCAACCCCGCGGTGCTGATGCTGCGGAAGGAAGCCGCCGAGTTGGTCGGCGACATGAAGGAAATGAAGGAAGCGGCCACCGCTCTCCTTGAACGCCCCCAAACGGAACTTGCCGGACTGCGCGCGCTGGCGATCAAGGCCGCCAGCGAAGGCGATACGGTCGGCGCCCTCAATCTCGCCAAGCGCGCCATGGCCCGCAAGGATCCGCCGGCCTGGGCGATCGAGCTTGCGCTCGACGTCACCATCGCCTCCGGCCAATGGCAGGAAGCGCTCGCATTCGCCGACACCAAGACCGCGCGCGACAGTTTCTCCAATGAAAATCTGCGGCGCATCAAGACGCGCCTCTTGTTGCAACAGGCGCAAGTCGAGATGAAAAACGGCGACCCGCAGGCGGCCGCCTCGCTCGCGCGCCAGGCCATTGACCTTGGGGGCGCTCCCGTGGCGGCCACCGTGTCCTACGCGCGCGCCATGGCCGCGCAAGGCAAAGGCCGCAAGGCCGCCCATCTCGTCGAGAAAATGTGGGAGACCTATCCGCACGCCGATCTGGCCGCGGCCTACCGCGTCCTCATTCCCGGCGAGACCGCGCTCGATTACGCGCGGCGCGTCGACAATCTGACGCGCATCGATCCCGATCATCCGGAAACACGTCTTGCCGTGGCCCGCGCTTCGCTCGATGCGGAATTGTGGGGCCAGGCCCGCAACCGTCTGGCGCCGCTCACCGCCGAGAACATGGAGCCGGATGTGCGCGTCAGGGCGGCGCGTCTCATGGCCGACGTGGAAATACGCGAGCGCGGGGATTCGGAGAAAGCGACCGAATGGCTGCAGATGGCCCTGGACGCGCGCCGCGAACCCGACAGCAAACGCGGGCCCCGCAGCGCCTCGGAACTCGCAAAGGCCTGAGTTTAGATCGTGGGCATCATCGGGACGGGCAACGCGGCGTCACCCAGCACGGGATACTTCGCCCGCGCATTGAACAGCTGATAGTGCCACCATTCGTTGCGGTAAAAGTCCCACCCGGCGGCGGTCATGATCCCGAGCAGGATGGCGCGGTTGCGCTGGGCTTCGATGGAAATATCCGTGCGGCCGTGATGCGACAGCGGCGTGAAAGCGTCGAAGCCCGTGCCCATGTCGAGTTCGCGGCCCGTGTCGTCGATCAAGGTCAGATCCACCGCGGCGCCCATGGAATGGGGCGAGCCGCGATTGGGGTCGGCGAGGAAGTCGGGGTCGGGCGTGTGGTTCCACAGCACCCACTGCGCTTCGGATGGGCGGAACGCGTCGAACACCTTGAAACGAAAGCCGAGCGGACGCGCCAGATTGAGCGCGGTCCTCAGGCGGGCGGCAGCCTCGTCGTTCAAATAACAGGCGGGGCGGCCATAAACCGGCTTGCCGGTGAAGTTGTTGGGGGTCGCATAAGCGATGTCGATGACGACATCGAAGGCGGGAGGCGCTATTTCAATGAGGCTCATACCGGCTCGAAGTGCTATGTCGAAAATGATGCTTGAGCCGATGATACAGAATATTGTCCCTGCCCTCAGCACTTCTCTCTGAACCGCGATGCTTGTTCTTGCCTTCGACACCACGGCCGCCGCCTGCTCCGTCGCCCTCGTGAAGGACGGCGCGGCCCTCGCGCATATCCGTGAACTGATGGATCAGGGTCAGGCGGAAATCCTGATGCCGCAAATCGAAGAGGTGATGGCGGCCGCGGGCCACACGTACGATGCGCTGGACCGTATCGCGGTCACCATCGGACCGGGATCGTTCACGGGGGTTCGCGTCGGCCTGTCGACCGCGCGCGCGCTTGGTCTCGCGGCTGGAAAACCGGTCATCGGCATCAATTCGCTGGAAGCCATCGCCGCCGCGGTGCCCGAAGTCGAGCGGCGGCGTCATGCCCATATCCTGACCGTCGTCGATACCAAGCGCGGCGACGTCTATGCGCAGTCGTTCACGCGCGATTTGGCGCCGTGCGCGGAGCCGGTCGCGCTTGCGCCCGCCGACATCGGCGCCTGGCTTGGCGAGAAAGACGTCGTCGTCACGGGCGACGGCACCGCCATGGTGCTTGAACATCTGCAAGGCGCGACACCGTCGGCGGCCGATCCTTTGCCCGATGCTGTCGTGCTCGCGCGCCTTGCCGCCGCGCGCTCCCCCGATCCCGCCGGTCCGCTGCCGCTCTATGTCTTGCCGCCGAAGATCACCCTCGCGCCGCATGGCGGAAAACTGAGACCATGATGGGTACAAAGTGAGCGGAATCATTCGCCTGGAGCCCGCGCATGCGCTGGTCGCGGGCGCGCTGCATCGTACGAGTTTCGCCGCGCCCTGGCGCGAGGAGGAGTTCGCAAAACTTCTGGAGCAGCCCGGCGTCGCGGGCCTGATGTGGACCGGCGCCGAACCTCAAGGTTTCATTCTGATCCGCGCGGTGGCCGACGAGGCGGAGATTCTCACACTCGCCGTCGCCCCGAGCTTCCGGCGCCGGGGCATCGCGGAAAGCCTGCTTGAAGAAGCCGCGCGCATGCTGCGCGCCGGCGGAACGCACCGCTTGTTCCTGGAAGTCGCCGACGACAACACCGCCGCGCGCGCGCTTTATGAAAAACACGGCTTCACCGCCACGGGGCGGCGCGCGAAGTATTATGAGAGAGGCGCGGCCCCGCGCGTCGATGCGGTGATCATGGCTCTCGCGCTCCAACCGCCGACATTAGCAGCGCCGCACCACTAGGATGTGCGGGACGCGGGGATCGGCCTCGGCCGCCCGATCCTCGCGCGCGAGCGAAACCACCTCATGCCCATGCGCTTTGACGGAGCGCGGCACGTTGTCGAGCGGCTGTGCGCCTTTGAGACGTACTGTCGCCGTGGCACCAATGGGCATTTTCTCGAGCAGCAACTTCGTTTTCACGAAGGTCAGGGGGCAGGCGTCCCCCGTGATATCAATGAAGAATGGCGCTGCGATCATAGCTGACATATATCCACTCCGCGTGGCCTCGGCCACTGGCTACCCGGTTCTCCTGCGAGCGACTCGCAAGGGCGGTCTTTGATCTCTTTACGGCCCGAGGGCCCGCACTATGATAGGCCTCCTTCCACGGAGGCCTTCGCGCTCCTCCGGCCGACAGCAAGGAATTCAGCTATGCCGACGCGGCCCCTGTCTCACATTGAACGAGTTTGCGCCGAGAAGGGCATGAAGATGACCGAGCAACGGCGCATCATCGCGCACGTGCTCTCGGAAGCGCAGGACCATCCCGATGTGGAAGAGGTTCACCGCCGCTCCGCCGCCGAGGATCCGCGCATCTCCATCGCGACCGTCTACCGGACCATGCGCCTGTTCGAGGAAGCCGGGATCGTCAAACGCCATGAATTCGGCGACGGCCGCGCCCGTTACGAGGAAACCCCGGCCACCCACCACGACCATCTGATCGACGTGCGCTCGGGCAAGGTCATCGAGTTCCATAACGAGGAAATCGAGCGCCTCCAGCAGGAAATTGCCCATGCCCACGGGTATAAACTCGTTGGACATCGCCTGGAGTTGTATGTCCTACCGCTAGATCCTGCCAAAGCCACAGAAGAATAACACGACATTTGGTGCCGGCGGGGCATAGGTTTAGGGGATTTTGGCTGTCGGCCAATCCCCCTAACTGTTAAGAGTATCCCGCATGGACGGTGCGTTTCGGAAACCCCTGGCCCTGCTCGGCCGGGCGACGGAATCGTTGAAATCCAAGACAGTTTCGTTGCGCCGCAAGCCCGGCGCGGCCTTTCAGTCGACGCTCCGCCTCACGCTGCAGTTCCTCACGCAGCGCCACGGCCTGAACGCGCGGTTGGGATACAGACCGATGACACTTTTGTTACCGCCTTCCACCAATACGCCTTCGGGCGCGCTCGCGTCCGCCGGCCTTGCCGCGCCGGCCGCCCCGCGCCCGAACGCCTCCACCGGTCCACGCGCCTTCGTGCCGGTGACCGCGGGCAGCCAGGTGATCCGCCTCGCCAAGTCCGCCGATGAGCTCGATGCCGCCCAGGCGCTGCGCTACCGCGTGTTCTACGACGAGATGGGCGCGAAGCCCGACGCGCAGATGCAAGCTTCGCGCCGCGACTTCGACAAGTTCGACACCATCTGCGACCATCTGCTCGTGGTCGACGCCGAGCGCACGGACGATCCCGTCGTCGGCACCTACCGTTTCATCCGCCGCGAACACGCGCGCATGGCCGGCAGCTTTTATTCGGCGTCCGAATACGACATCACCAAGCTCGCGAGTTTCCCGGGCACGGTGCTCGAACTCGGCCGTTCGTGCGTGGATGCCGGTTATCGCAACCGCGCGACCATGCAGCTCCTGTGGCGCGGCGTGTCGGAATACGTGAACGCCTACGGCATCGATCTCATGTTCGGCTGCGCAAGCCTGCCGGGGACCGACCCGCAGCAGCTCGCCGTACAGCTCTCGTACCTCTATCACTATCATCTCGCGCCCGAGGCGCTGCGCGCGACCGCGCTGCCGCACCGGAAAGTCGAGATGAACCTTCTGCCGAAGGACGCGATCGATCCAAAGCGCGCGCTGGCCAGTTTACCCCCGCTTCTCAAGGGTTATCTGCGGGTCGGCGGGTTCATCGGCGACGGCGCCGTCGTCGATCACCAGTTCAACACTACCGATGTTTGCATCATCGTGAAGACCGATCTGATCGAAGAGCGTTACACCCGTCACTACGACATCGGCACCGAGTCAGCGTCATTCAAAAAAGCCTCGTAATCGACGCGCCCAACCTCGAAGAGGCGCAGCTTGAACCCGCGCTGCCGATGCGCGGCGCCGTCATTGCCGTTGTCCGCATCGCCATCTTCGCTTTCTCGGCGATCATCGCGAGCCTGACGGCCGCGACGCTGAATGCGCTCACGGGCGATTCGGTCGCCTTCCGGGGCCGCTACTACCGCTTCCTGTGCAAGCTCGTGGGTCTCGATGTGATCGCGCGCGGCAAGCAAAGCGCCGCCGCGCCGCGCCTCGTGGTCGCCAATCACATCTCTTACTTCGACATCGTGGCCCTCGGTTCGGTTGTGCCCGGCGATTTCGTGGCCAAGGCCGACATCGCGAACTGGCCGGGCTTCGGCTGGATGGCCAAGGCCGGGCAGACCATTTTCATTGACCGCCGCCGCACCGCGACGAAGGAGGCGCGCGACCAGCTTCAGGAACGCCTCGACGCCGGCGATACGCTCATCATGTTCCCCGAAGCGACCTCGGGCGACGGCAACACCATGAAGCCGTTCAAGAGCGCGCTGTTCACGGTCGCCGAACGTCACGCGGTGGCCGCGGACGGCACCGAGCGGCCCGTCACCGTGCAGCCGGTCTCGATGGCTTACACCCGCCTCAACGGCATGCCGCTCGGCGTCGGCTGGCGCCCCTTTGTCGCGTGGTACGGCGACATGGAGATGATGTCCCACATGTGGCAGATCATGCGTCTGGGCAAACTCACCGCCGAAGTGACCTTCCACGCGCCGGTGACCGTCGCGCAATTTACCAGCCGCAAGGAATTGGCCGCCCACTGCGATCGGGTCACCCGGGCCGGATTCGCCCGCCTGCTCGCGGGACGCGAAGGAGCTTAAGCCCTTATCGTCCCTACCAAAACCCCTGTTTTGCTTTTACGCCGGTGAAGCGCTAGAAACCGCGTCTCGACCTTGTCTTATCCACAGGCGCTTTGACAAAAACGATGACCGACGCCCCGGCCAAACGACTGTTCATCAAGACCTACGGCTGCCAGATGAACGTCTACGATTCCGCGCGCATGGCGGACGTGCTGGCGCCGCTCGGCTATGCGCCGGCCGAAAGCCCGGCCGACGCCGATATGGTCATCTTGAACACCTGCCACATCCGCGAGAAGGCGGCCGAGAAGGTGTTCTCGGACCTAGGCCGTGTGCGCGCGTACCGCAGCGAACGCGCCGCCGAGGGCAAAGACATGATCATCGCCGTTGCGGGCTGCGTTGCGCAGGCCGAAGGCGCCGAGATCATGGCCCGCGCGCCCTTCGTGGACATCGTGCTCGGGCCGCAGACATATCACCGCCTGCCGGAGATGGTGGCTCGCGCCGCGCGCACACGTGACGGCAAGACGGGCGCTAAATCAGCCGGCATTCTCGATACCGAATTTCCCGTCGAGCCGAAGTTCGACCACCTGCCGGCGCCCCGCGCCGAAGGACCCGCCGCATTCCTGTCGATCCAGGAAGGCTGCGACAAGTTCTGCACTTTCTGTGTGGTGCCTTACACGCGCGGTGCGGAATATTCGCGCCCCGTGGCCGACATCTTGCGCGAAGCAAAAAATCTGGTCGACAGCGGCGCGCGCGAAATCACGCTCCTTGGCCAGAACGTCAACGCTTATCACGGCGTCGGCGAAAACGATGAAGTGTGGGGATTGGGCCGCTTGGCCCGCGCGCTGGCCGACATCGATGGCCTCGCGCGCATTCGTTACACGACCTCGCATCCGCGCGACATGGACGACGCGCTGATGGCCGCGCACCGCGACGTGCCCGCGCTGATGCCGTTCCTGCATCTTCCCGTGCAATCGGGCTCGGACAAGATCCTCGAAGCCATGAACCGCGGCCACACCGCCGACGATTACCGCCGCATCATCGCGACCTTGCGGGGCTACCGTCCCGACATGGCGCTGTCGTCGGACTTCATCGTCGGTTATCCCGGCGAGAGCGACAAGGACTTCGAAGCGACGATGGCCCTCGTACGCGAGATCACGTTTGCGCAAGCCTTCTCGTTCAAATACAGCGCCCGCGCCGGCACGCCGGCCGCCGTCCTCAAGACGCAAGTCCCCGAGGACGTGAAGGACGCGCGCCTTTACGCGCTGCAGGAATTGCTGCTCGATCAACAGCGCGCCTTCAACAAAGCCAGCGTGGGACGCACGTTCGAGGTGCTGCTCACCCACGCGGGCCGCCACCCGGGCCAGCTGGTGGGAAAGAGCCCGTATTTGCAGGCTGTTCACGTGATGGCCGATCCGAAACACATCGGCGCCACCGCGCGTTTAAAAGTCGTATCGCTCGAACCCAACAGCCTCGGCGCCGTGTGGGCCGACGCATCCGAGAGCACGATCAAGACGGCATGAGTGAAGCCACGCACGTCCGATGTGAGTTCCCCGACAACGGGCTCCTGCAAGGGCTCGTGGGACCTCAGAACAGCAATCTCCATCGCCTCGAGCAGCGCCTGAACGTGGTGCTGAACCATCGCGGCAATACGATCACCATTGAAGGCACGCCCGACCGCGCCCAAATGGCCGAGCGCACCTTGTATCGTCTCTACGATCAACTCGCGAAAGGACACGAACTGGAAACCGGCGATATCGACGGCGCCGTCCGCACCGCGGAACCCGACGGCGGCAACGTCAGCGAACTTGCGATCCGCACGCGCAAGAAACAGATCGGCGCGCGCTCCATCGGGCAGGGCACCTACCTCAAGGCGCTGAACGACCACGAGCTGGTGTTCGCGCTTGGTCCCGCCGGCACGGGCAAGACCTACATCGCGGTGGCAAAGGCCGTGTCCTTGAAGATGGCGGGCGTCATCGACCGCATCATCCTGTCGCGCCCCGCCGTCGAAGCCGGCGAACGTCTCGGCTTCCTGCCGGGCGATATGCGCGAGAAAGTCGATCCGTATCTTCGCCCGCTGTACGACGCGCTTTACGATATGCTGCCGGGCGATCAGGTGGCGAAGCTATTGGTGTCGGGCGAGATCGAAGTCGCGCCGCTGGCCTTCATGCGCGGGCGTACGCTCGCCAATTCGTTCATCATCCTGGACGAAGCGCAGAACACCACGCCCGTGCAAATGAAGATGGCGCTCACCCGTATCGGAGAAAACTCGCGCATGGTCGTCACCGGCGATCTCAGCCAGATCGATTTGCCGCGCGGCGTGAAGTCGGGTTTGGAAGACGCGCTTGAGACGCTCGATGACGTGAAGGGCGTGGGCCTCGTGCGCTTTTCGGCGCGCGATGTCGTGCGCCATGACCTGGTCACCCGCATTGTCGAGGCCTACGACCGGCGCGACGCCAAGCGCAAGGAACGCGCGTCCGAGGAACGATCTGAATGAAAACCGCCGTGCATCCCGTCATCGACGTCCTCTCGCCCGCCGCCGGCTGGACCCGCAGTCTGCCGACCGCGGCCGCCGTGGTCCGGCGCGCCGCGAAAGCCGCCTGGGACGGCGGCGCCGCGGCCGCCCAAAAACGTAAGGCGAAAACGACCGAGCTTTCCGTGCTCCTGACGGGCGACGCGGCGATCCGCAAGCTCAACGCCCTTTACCGGGGCAAGGACAAGGCGACCAACGTCCTCTCGTTCCCGGCGGGCGAAGATGGGCCCTCGGACGGGGGTCTCATACTAGGTGATGTGGTGGTGGCCTACGGCACCGTGGTCAAAGAGGCCAAGGAAGCCGGCAAGTCATTGAAAGATCATCTTTCTCATATGGTGGTGCATGGCGTTCTGCACCTTTTGGGCTATGATCACGAGATCGCGTCAGACGCCAAGACCATGGAACGCCTGGAAACCAAGATCCTCGCCGGCCTAGGGATCCAAGATCCCTACCGTGACACCATCCCCGCGCCCGCCCCCAAGAAGACATCGCGGGGAGCGCGCCGCCGGACATGAGCGAGCCCGCAAGGTCCCTTGCGCCGGATGCGGACGACCGGCCTGGTCTTTTCACAAAGCTCAAGCGTTGGCTCGCCCCCGAGATCGCAGAGGCCGAGGCCGTCCGCGATGTCATCGAAGAGTTGATCGAGGAGCGGATCGAAGACCGCCCCGACGGCGGACCGGCCATCGACCCCAACGAGCGCCTGCTGCTCGCCAACGTCCTGAAGCTGCGCGGCGTCACCGCCGCCGACATCATGGTGCCGCGCGCCGACATCATCGCCATTGAAGCCGTCACACCGGTCGCCGAAGCGCTGATTCTTGTCGTAAAAGAAGGCCACTCGCGCCTTCCCGTTTACCGCGAGACCCTCGACGACGTGGCGGGCCTCATTCACATCAAGGATCTCGCCGTTCTCGCGGCGGATCAGATCGCCGGCGAAAACGGCGCACGCGTCAGCTCGCACGTGCTCACCAACCTGTTGCGCCCCGTCCTGTTCGTTTCCCCGGCGGTGCGCGTTCTCGATCTTCTGCTCGAGATGCGCCTCAAGCGTGCGCACATGGCCATGGTGGTGGACGAGTACGGCGGCATCGACGGCCTCGTCACCATCGAAGACGTGGTCGAACAGATCGTCGGCGAGATCGAGGACGAACATGACGCCGATCAGGCGCCGGAGCTTCTCGCGCAAACCGACGGCTCGCTGATCGCCGATGGGCGCGTCGCGCTTTCGGATTTCGAAGAACGCGTCGGAAAAGTTTTCAGCGACGAAGAACGCGAAGCTTCGGACACGCTCGGCGGATTGGTCGCCAGCCTCGCTGGACGCATGCCGTCGCGCGGCGAACTCGTGAAACATCCCTCTGGCATCGAGTTCGAGATCACCGACAGCGATCCGCGTCTGGTGCGCCGCCTGCGCGTGCGCAATCTGCCGCCGCCGAAGCCCGAAGAATAATGAAACCCGCGCTGGCCGACCGGCTTGCCGCGCTCAGCGGGTGGAAGCGCTTTGCCGCTGCGTTATTTGGGGGCGCGCTGACAATCCTCGCGTTTCCGCCGCTTTCCATGATCCCCGCGCTGTGGATCGCGTTTCCGCCGCTGTTGTGGCTGCTCGATGGATGCCGCACCTGGAAGAGCGCGTTCTTCACCGGCTGGGCCTTCGGCGCGGGCTATTTCATCACCGGTCTGTACTGGATGGCGAACGCCTTCTACGTCGACGCCGATGCTTTCGGCGTGTTCGCGATCCCGGCGGTCGGCTCCCTCTCCGTCGCGATGGGCGTGTTCATCGGCATCGTGTGCGCGCTCACCCATGCCATCCCGCCGGCGCATATCGATGAGATGTCCTATGACCGCGCGAGTATCGCGGCGCGGCGCGTCGTTCTGTTCGCCGCCGTCTGGACTCTGGTCGAATGGGTGCGCAGTTGGATCTTCACAGGACTGCCCTGGAATCCCATCAGCCTGGTGTGGGCTGAGACCCACTCGCCCGCCGGCATCGCGGTGATGCAGGTCACCACGCTGATCGGAACCTACGGCCTTAGCTTCCTTACCATCTTGCTGTTCGGCGCCTTCGCGCTGCTGGGCTACACGCCGACGCTCGCGAAAGCAAAGTTGCGCGCGCTCGCGCCGCTCGCGCTGATGCTCGTCATCGGCGGCGGCGGCGCCCTGCGTTTGGCGGCCGCGCATGATGATATGGTGCCCGGCGTGAAATTCCGCCTGGTGCAGGCGAACTTCTCCCAGGCCGACCGCAGCCGGCCGAGTTTGTGGGTGAAGATGCTGGAAGACCACGTGCGCATGAGCACCGAGAACCGGCCCGCCGATATAACGCACGTTGTGTGGGGCGAGGCCGCGATCGCCTTCTTCCTCAACATCGACGAACCGGCGCGGCGCGTGGCGGCCATGGCAGCGCCGTCGAACGGCATGCTGATCACGGGCGCCGACCGGGGCTTGCGCAATGAGGACGGGACCCAGACCGTCTACAACTCGCTCTATGTCGTGAAGCCCGACGCCGGCATCGCGGCGGTCTACGACAAGACCCACCTCGTGCCCTTCGGCGAATACACTCCGCTGCGCGGGATCGTGCCCTTCGACGAACTGACCGGCATGTCCGGCGGCTTCGCGGCTGGAAGCGGCTTGGCCACCCTGTCCGTGCCGGGCCTGCCGCCCTTCAGCCCGCTCATCTGTTACGAGGTGATCTTCTCGGGCCAGGTCGCCGCCGGCGGCGAGCCGCGGCCCCGATTCCTGCTCAACCTCACCAACGACGCCTGGTTCGGCATGAGCCTTGGCCCCCATCAGCACTTCGCCCAGGCAAGAATGCGCGCCGTCGAGGAGGGATTGCCCCTGGTCCGCACGGCCAATACGGGAATCTCAGCGGTGGTCGATGGTTATGGCCGGATCAAAGCTGAGCTTCCGCTCGGCGCGCGAGGCGTGCTTGACGCTTCTCTACCCATGCCTGTATCGGGCGCTACCGCCTTCGCGTTATTGGGAAATTTCATTCCGATTCTGCTCGCAACTTGCGGCGGTGCCTGCGCGTTGTTCTTCAGGCGCGGCGATACGCTGCTGCGTCTACGGCGCTCATTCGCAAGGGGCACCCGCGCTCATTAGGTTCAAAGCAAAGGCCGGAAATGGCGGCCAAGCTTGTGCCAAGAGTGGTGTTGGCCTACCATCCGCTCAACGGTCGGTAGATGACGCGCTGTGTAAACGTTGAGTTGCGCAGTCAGTTTTACAACGGGCAGGTTCACATGGGTTTACCCCAAGAGCAGACTAAAGATGACACGACGCCGATGCGTTCGACGCGCGGACGGATGCCCTCGGGCAAACCGAATCCGGTCGATGTCCATGTCGGCGCACGGGTGCGCTTGCGCCGTACGCTCCTGGGCATGAGCCAGGAAAAGCTGGGCGAGGCCATCGGCCTGACCTTCCAGCAGGTGCAAAAGTACGAGCGCGGCGCCAACCGTATCGGGGCGAGCCGCCTGTGGGACCTCTCGCGCGTGCTGGATTGCCCGATGTCCTTCTTCTTCGAGGAAATGGACGACGAAACCGCGTCGTCCAGCCCGCGCAACCTGTCCGGCGAGAGCCGCGACCTGGAGCCGCGCGACAACGATCCGATGACCAAGCGTGAGACGCTCGAACTGGTCCGCGCTTACTACCGGATCAACGACTATCACGTCCGCCGCCGTATTTATGAGCTGGCGAAGTCGCTGGCCTCGACGGAAGAGCCGGTCGAGAGCTGAGCCTCAGATCCATTTCGAGCCGAACGCCGCCGCGGGGCCTCCGCGGCGGCGTTTTTCATTGGGGCCGGCCCGGGACGCCGACTCGCCCTTGAAAAGTCCCGGGCGTTCCGGTACCCCCCTTAAGCTTTTTTCAAGGGGGTCCGGCTATTCCCCCCTTTTTTCAAACCGAAGCCAACCCTCTCCAGGAGACGACCTTGTCTAAGACTGACTATGTGTTCACGAGTGAATCCGTCTCCGAAGGCCATCCCGACAAAGTCAGCGACCGCATCTCTGATTCCATCGTCGATCTGTTCCTGAAAGCCGACCCGTATTCGCGCGTCGCCGTCGAAACGCTCTGCACGACGAACCTCATCGTCCTCGCCGGCGAAGTGCGGGGCCCTTCGTCGATCACCCACGACGCGATGATCGAAAGCGCGCGCCAGGCGGTGAAGGCGATCGGCTACGAGCAGGATGGCTTCCACTGGAAGAACGCGAAGGTCGAGTGCCACGTGCACGCGCAGTCCGCCGACATCGCGGTGGGCGTCGACAGCGCCGGAAACAAGGATGAAGGCGCGGGCGACCAGGGCATCATGTTCGGTTACGCCGTCAACGAAACGCCCAGCCTCATGCCGGCGCCGCTTTACTACGCGCACGCTATTCTGAAGTCGCTGGCCGACGCGCGTCACGACAAGGACGTGGATTTCCTCGGCCCCGACGCGAAGAGCCAGATCTCGCTGCGCTATGCCGGCGGCAAGCCGGTCGGCGCGACCTCCATCGTCGTCTCGACGCAGCACTCCGAAAAGGCCGATCAGGAAACCATCCGTGAATACGTGCGCAAGCACGTGCTCGATGCGATCCCGAAAGGCTGGATGTGCCCTGAAGCCGAATTCTACGTGAACCCGACGGGCCGCTTCGTCATCGGCGGACCGGACGGCGACACCGGCCTCACCGGCCGCAAGATCATCGTCGACACTTATGGCGGGGCTGCGCCGCACGGCGGCGGCGCTTTTTCGGGCAAGGATCCCACGAAGGTCGACCGTTCGGCCGCTTACGCCGCGCGTTATCTCGCGAAGAACGTCGTCGGCGCGGGCCTCGCGGACCGCTGCGTGATCCAGCTTTCTTATGCGATCGGCGTGTCCAAGCCGCTGTCGGTCTATGTCGACACCTACGGCACCGGCAACGTCGATGAAGACAAACTCTCGAAGGTCCTCCAGGAACTGATGGATCTTTCGCCGCGCGGTATCCGCGAGCACCTGAAGCTCAATCGTCCGATCTACGAGCGCACCGCCGCTTACGGTCACTTCGGCCGCGATCCGGACGGTTCGGGCGGCTTCAGCTGGGAGCGCCTCGATCTGGTCGACCAACTTGAATCCGCGTTCGGAATCTAAAGGCGATACAGCCGACCTGCGTTTCTACGGGCGCCGTAAAGGCAAACCGCTCAAGGCCGCCCGCCAAGGATTGATTGAAGAGCTTCTTCCGGAACTGCGCATCGCGGTTCCGGAAGCGCCGCTCGATCCGCGCACGCTGTTTTCCCAACCCGTCAAAAGTATCCGTCTCGAGATCGGCTTCGGCGGCGGCGAGCATCTCGCGCGCATGGCCGCGGACAATCCCGACATCGGCTTCATCGGCGCCGAGGTGTTCCTGAACGGCGTGGCGTCATTGCTGCGTCACGTGCACGAGCTCGGCCTCAAGAACGTGCGCGTGTTCAATCAGGATGTGCGCTTCCTTCTCCCGCATCTGCCGGCGGGAAGCTTTGAGCGAATTTCGCTCCTGTTCCCCGACCCCTGGCCGAAGGCGCGTCACGCCAAGCGCCGCTTCGTGGGGCCGGAGAACCTGAAAGAAATGCAGCGCCTGATCGTGCCCGGTGGAGAGTTCCGGGTCGCGAGCGACCATCCGGTCTATATCGACTGGGCGCTTTTGCACCTGGTCGGCCACCCGGGCTTCGCCTGGACGGCCAAGGGACCCGAGGATTGGCGGACAAGACCGGCCGATTCGACACCGACTCGGTATGAGGAAAAGGCCAAAAAGCAGGGCCGGAGCCCCGTCTTCATGAATTTCCGCCGGGTTTCGCCTTAGTCCGGAAAGCCCCAAAAATCGCGCAAAAATCCTTGAAATTGGGGACGAAGCGCCGTATATGAACGGCATCTTTTGACATTCCTGGACGACCTAGGAAGTGGCCCACTTGGCCACTTTTTTTATTGCCCGTTTGCGGGCAATAGAAGTCCCTATGTAGGGCCGCCCGGGACCGCCGGAGCCTTGCTTGGAACGTCTACTGACCCTGGAAGAACGCGTTGCGCCGACCCTGGAAGCCATGGGCTTCGAGGTGGTCCGGATTGCCCTCACGGGGTCTGTGGGCCGTAAGACCCTGCAGGTCATGGCCGACCGCAAGGACGGCAGTCAGATCTCGGTCGATGACTGCGCCCAGATCAGCCAGACCCTGTCGGCGATCTTCGACGTCGAGGACCCGGTGCCGGGCGCCTACGACCTGGAAGTGAGTTCCGCGGGAATTGATCGTCCACTGACCCGGGCGAAGGACTTTGCCGCTTATGCGGGCTTTGAAGCGAAGGTGGAAACGCGCCTGCCGGTCGGCGGACGCAGGCGTTTCCGGGGCGACCTCGGCGGCCTGGCCGGTGAGAACGTTTTGATCACGGTCGATGAGACGAAATTCGAAATTCCCTTGAGCGCGATCAGCACCGCGAAGCTGGTCATGACCGACGAACTGATTGAAGCCTCCGCGAAACGCGCGGAACTGAAACAACGCAATTAGAGAAGAGCCGGAGAACGACGATGGCACGAGAAAGCATTGGCATGGCGCGCCCCGAACTGGTGCAGGTGGCCGACACGGTCGCCCGCGACAAGGGCATCGACCGCGAGGAAGTGTTCCAGGCGATGGAACAGGCGATCCAGAAAGCCGGCCGTTCCAAGTACGGCCATGAGAACGACATCCGCGCCGCCATCGACCGCAAGAACGGCGAAATCCGCCTCGCGCGCTACATGACCGTGGTTGACGTCGTTGAAGACGAAAACACGCAAATCCCGCTGGCGAAAGCCAAGCGCAAGGATGCGACCATCGAACTCGGCGGCGTGATCGTCGATCCGCTTCCGCCGATCGACTTCGGCCGCATCGCCGCGCAGACCGCCAAGCAGGTGATCGTGCAGAAGGTGCGCGACGCCGAGCGCGCCCGTCAGTTCACCGAGTACAAGGACCGCACCGGCGAGATCGTCAACGGCCTCGTCAAGCGCGTCGAATTCGGCAACGTGATCGTCGACCTGGGCCGTGCTGAAGGCCTGCTCCGCCGCGACGAATTGATCCCGCGCGAGCATTTCAAGAACGGCGACCGCGTGCGCGCCTTCATCGTGGACGTGCGCGAAGAGCCGCGCGGCCCGCAGATTTTCCTGTCGCGCACCTCGGGCGACTTCATGGGCGCGCTGTTCGGCCAGGAAGTGCCGGAAATCTATGACGGCATCATCGAAATCAAGGCCGTGGCCCGCGACCCGGGCAGCCGCGCCAAGATCGCCGTCATCTCGAACGATTCGTCTATTGATCCGGTCGGCGCGTGCGTCGGTATGCGCGGTTCGCGCGTGCAGGCGGTCGTCGCCGAACTGCAGGGCGAGAAGATCGACATCATCCAGTGGAACCAGGACCCGGCGACCTTTGTCGTGAACGCGCTCGCGCCGGCCGAAGTGACCAAGGTCGTGCTCGATGAGGACTCGGGCCGTATCGAAGTCGTGGTGCCGGACGATCAGCTTTCGCTGGCCATCGGCCGCCGCGGCCAGAACGTGCGTCTTGCCTCGCAGCTCACCGGCTGGACCATCGACATTCTCACGGAAGGCGAAGAATCCGAACGCCGCCAGCAGGAGTTCCACTCGCGCTCGAAGATGTTCATCGACGCCCTTGATGTCGACGACGTCCTTGCCCACCTGTTGGTGACCGAAGGATTTACTTCCGTTGAAGAAGTGGCCTTCGTGCCCATCGAAGAATTGACCGATATCGAAGGCTTCGATGAAGACGTCGCGAACGAGCTGAAAGCCCGCGCGACCGCCTTCATCGAGGAAGAAAACAAGAAGATCGCGGCCCGGATGGAAGAGCTCGGCGTGTCGGAAGACCTGATCGAGGCGGAAATCGAAGGCCTGGATCCCAAGAAGATCATCGTGCTGGCCGAAAAGGGCGTGAAGACCCTGGACGACCTCGCGGACCTCGCCGGCGACGAGCTGGTCGAGATCCTCGGCGCCGATGTGATCAAGGAAGGCCCGGCCAACGCGATCATCATGGCCGCACGCGCGCATTGGTTCCCGGAAGGCGGCGCCCAAGGCGATGCCGCCGCCGAGACCAAGACCGTGTAACCCCCCTTATCCCTTGTGACGGTCCGGGCAAACGCGATGACCAGTGAGACAACCCTTTCGGGCGGCCCGGCGCCCGGACGCGGACCTATGGGCGGGCAAGACGACACCGGTGAGGACCTGGAAACGGGGCCGACCCGGCGCTGTATCGCCAGCGGCGAGTCGCTGCCCACCCGCGACTTGATCCGGTTCGTCGTCGGGCCCGACAACACCATCGTTCCCGACATCGCCGGCCGTCTTCCGGGCCGGGGTTTGTGGTTGAGGGCACGCCGCGATATGATAGAAACAGCGGCGCAAAAACGGCTGTTCGCCAAAGCCGCGCGGGGCAACGTGAGCGTGTCCCCGGATTTGGCCGATACCGTCGCCGAACTGCTACGTCGCCGCTGTCTTAATCATCTTGGCCTGGCGCAGCGCGCCGGACTTGTCGCCTCGGGCGCCGAAAAAGTGCGCGCGCAAATCGCGACCGGACGCACGGCGGCCTTGGTCGAGGCCGCCGACGGATCGGAAGCGGAGCGGCAGAAAATGGGTGCCCTCGTCCCGGGCGTGCCGGTGGTCGATGTGTTCACGAGCCCGGAACTCGGGGGCGCGATCGGCCGGGACATGGCTGTGCATGTGGCGCTTCTGCCCGGCCGCCTGACGGAAATGATTTTGGAAGACGCGGACAAGCTTCGCGGCTTCATCTGAGTGACAAACGCCAGTTTGGATTTTTTGATTAAGGTGTACTGAGTGAGCGATACCAAGACCAAGACGCCCTTGACCCTCGGCGGTAAAGGCAAACTCGAACTGAAGAAGACGGTCGAGACCGGTCAGGTCCGGCAGAGCTTCTCGCACGGCCGCTCCAAAGTCGTTCAGGTCGAACGCAAGCGTAAGCGCCAGTTCGAGATGGGCCCCGACGGCAAGGTGCAGGAAGTCAAAGCGCCGGCCGTCTCGATCAAGGCGAAGGCCGAAGAAGCCCTGCTGCGGGAAGTCCAGCACGGCACCCTCACCGACGACGAGAAAGCGCACCGCCTGAAGGCGCTCCAGGACGCCCTGAAGGCCGACGAGGAAAGCGCCCGTCTCGCGGAAGAGAACGCCAAGCGCGAAGCCGAGGAAACCGCCCGCCGCGCCGAGGAAGAAAAGCTGCGCAAGGCGCAGGAACCGGAACCGGCGCCCGCCGCTGCTGCGCCGGCCGCCGCTGCGCCGACCGCGCCGGAAGCCAAGACGGCCGCGGCAACGACAACCACAACAGTGGCCGCGGCCGCGGCTGAGTCCGCCGCGCCGCGCCGCGAAGCGGTGGAAGAGGAAGAAGAAGAAGACGCGCCGCGCCGCAATAAGCCGAAGACCGGCCACAAGCCGCCGACCGTCAACAAGCGCACCGAACCGCGCCGCCGCTCGGGCAAGCTGTCGATCAGCTCGGCCCTCGAGGGCGACGATGCGGTCGAACGCTCGCGCTCCATCGCCTCGATGCGCCGCGCGGTCGACAAAGAACGCCGCAAGGCGCAGCTCAAACAACCGATGAATACGGACAAGGTCGTGCGCGAAGTTGTGTTGCCGGAAACGATCACTGTCCAGGAACTGTCGAGCCGCATGGCCGAGCGTTCGGTCAACGTGATCAAGTCGCTGATGAAACTCGGCATCATGGCGACGATCAACGAAGTCATCGACGCCGACACCGCGGAAATCGTCGCGCAGGAATTCGGCCACAAGGTCAAGCGCATCACCGAAGACGCCGTCGAAGACTCGCTGAAGAGCGGTGAAGACGACGCCGCGGCGATGAAGACGCGTCCGCCGGTCGTCACGGTCATGGGTCACGTCGACCACGGCAAGACCTCGCTGCTCGACGCGCTGCGTTCCGCCAACGTCGTCGCCGGTGAAGCCGGCGGTATCACGCAGCATATCGGCGCCTATCAGGTACGCACCGCCAAGAACCAGAAAATCACCTTCATCGACACGCCCGGCCACGAAGCCTTCACCGCCATGCGCGCCCGCGGCGCCAAGGTGACGGATATCGTCGTGCTCGTGGTGGCCGCCGACGACGGCATCATGCCGCAGACGGTGGAAGCCATTAAGCACGCCAAGGCCGCCGAAGTGCCGATCATCGTAGCCATCAACAAGATGGACAAACCCGGCGCCAATCCGAACCGCGTGAAGACCGATCTGCTCAGCCACGAAGTCGTCGTGGAAGACATGGGCGGCGAAACGCTGGCGGTGGAAGTCTCGGCGACCCAGAAGATCAACCTCGATAAGCTCGAGGAAGCGATCATGCTGCAGGCTGAACTCCTCGACCTGAAAGCCAACCCGAACCGCACCGCCGAAGGCTCGATCGTCGAAGCCAAGATGGAAAAGGGTGTCGGCTCGGTGGCCACCGTGCTCGTGCAGCGCGGCACCTTGCATGTGGGCGATATCTTCGTCGCCGGCGCCGAATGGGGCCGCGTGCGCGTGCTGATCAACGAACACGGCAAGCAAGTGAAGTCCGCGATGCCGTCCGCGCCCGTGGAAGTCGTCGGTTTCGGCGGCACGCCGTCGGCCGGTGACGACTTCGTGGTCGTCGACGACGAAGCCAAGGCGCGTGAAGTCTCCGAATTCCGCCGCCGCAAGATCCGCGAGAAGGAACATGTGGCCTCGGTCGGCGGCTCGACCATGGAACAGATGTTCGCCAAGATCAAAGCGGGCGAAACGACCGAGTTGGCCGTGATCATCAAGGCGGACGTGCAGGGTTCGGCCGAAGCGCTGAACGGCACGCTGGCCAAGATCGGCACGGAAAAGGTGAAGGTGAAAGTCCTTCACAGCGCCGTCGGCCCGATCAACGAGTCCGACGTCACGCTCGCCAAGACCAACGGCGCGGTGATTATCGGCTTCAACGTGCGTGCGAACGCCCAGGCTCGCGAAGTCGCCAAGCGCGACAACGTGGACATCCGCTACTACTCGATCATCTACGAAGTGTCGGACGACATGAAGCTGGTGCTGACCGGCATGCTGGCGCCCACCTTCAAGGAAGCGTTTATCGGTTACGCCGAAGTGCGCGAAGTGTTCAACATCACCAAGGTCGGCAAGGTGGC
>JAYRTJ010000044.1:0-27684 GCA_041919675.1 Rhodospirillaceae bacterium
GAAGCCATCACCTCGTTCCAACAGGCGCCCGAGGATCCCGCGCGCATCATCGAGCCCTCCGACCGCAAGGACGAGGTCGGCGTCGCCGAAAAAGCCCTGGCGGCCATGCAGCAGGAACTGCGTCAGGCGCTTTTGGAAAAAGAGCGTCTCGCGGGCGTCGGCACGGCTGTTACGAAAATCTCGCACGATCTTCGCAATATTCTTGCAACCGCGAGCCTCGAGCTCGACGGCCTTGAAGCCGCGCCCGATCCCAACGTGCGGCGCATGACCGCAAGCATGATGAAGGCCGTCGACCGCGCCGTGCAGCTCTCCACCACCACCATGAGCTTCGCGAAGCAAGGTCTGCCCGACGTCCACAAGCAGCCTTTGAGCAGCAGCGGCTTCCTTCAAAGCATCAAGGACGCTTTGCAAAAAGTTTGTAACGGATGCGATCTGCGTGTGGCGGGCGGCGAGTTCACATTCATGGCCGATCCCGAGCTGCTGACGCGCGTTACGGACAATCTCGTGCGTAACGCGGCGCAGGCCGGCGCGACGATTGTAACCCTC
Organism: Rhodospirillaceae bacterium; assembly: GCA_041919675.1. Taxonomy (GTDB): domain Bacteria; phylum Pseudomonadota; class Alphaproteobacteria; order Rhodospirillales; family Rhodospirillaceae; genus SHVO01. The sequence continues at coordinate 547 of JAYRTJ010000044.1, forward strand.
GAAACGGAGCGCGATGAGGATAAGGCGGTGATCCGGATCGCCGACAATGGGCCCGGCCTGCCGCGCCGGACCCTGGAAAATCTGTTTGTGCCGTTCGCGGGCTCTACCCGCGCGGGCGGGGCTGGGTTAGGTCTTCCCATCGCCCGCGAATTGATCCGCGTGCAAGGCGGCGATCTCGAACTGGCCTCGACGTCGAGCGCCGGGACGGCCTTTGTCATCCGCCTGCCGTTGTAAGCCTAAAGTGAGTCTTTAAAGTGACGATGTCCGAGACGGCTGGTTTGTTCGTGCTGTTCGCCGCCATCGGGGCTGTCCTGTGGTATTACCGCTCCCGCAAGTAAGCGAAATGGGGTAGAGAGCCGCCCATGAGGACCAACGCATGAGCACGATCCCACAGCCTCCGAAGCGCGAGGGCGGTACGCCCATCACCAAGCGTTTGACGCCGCGCGACATCCAGGCGCGCAAGAACGCCGATCCTATCGTCTGCATCACCGCCCACAGCGCGCCGATGGCCGGCTTCATGGATTCGCACGTGGATCTGCTCCTGGTCGGCGACAGCTTGGGGATGATGGTCTACGGCCTCGACACGACCGTCGGCGTCACGCTCGACATCATGATCGCGCACGGCAAAGCCGTTGTGCGCGGCAGCGCCAAGGCCTGTGTCATCGTCGATCTGCCGTTCGGCTCCTATCAAGCCTCACCCGTCGATGCCTTCAAGGCGGCGGCGCGCGTGATGTCGGAAACCGGCTGCGCCGGCGTGAAGCTCGAAGGCGGCGCCGTCATGGCGCCGACCGTGGAATATCTGGTCTCGCGCGGCATTCCGGTGATGGGCCACATCGGTCTTACGCCGCAATCGATCAACGTCCTCGGCGGTTTCCGGGTGCAGGGTAAATCCAGCGCGGAAGCCAAGGCCCTGGTCGCGGATGCAAAGCTTCTGGCCGAAGCCGGAGCCTTCAGCATCGTTGTCGAAGGCACGGTTGAACCCGTCGCGCGCGAAATCACCAAGGCCTGCAGTGTGCCGACCATCGGCATCGGCGCCTCGGTGGGGTGCGACGGCCAGGTCATCGTCGCCGAAGACATTCTCGGTCTCTACAGCGCCTTCATGCCGAAGTTCGCCAAGCGTTATGCGCTCCTGGGTGAGGAAGTCTCGAAGGTCGTGGCGACTTATGCCGCCGACGTGCGCGCACGCCGGTTCCCCGCGCCCGAGAACACCTACGGCGCCGGCGCCGCGAAGCCGGTAAAGAAATCCAAGAAGCGCTAATTCATGACTCCAGCGAATGTAAGTCTTGTCGCCGTGCGCGACGTCGAGAACCTGCGCCGCCGTATCAAGGGCTGGCGCCGCGAGGGGCTGACCGTGGCGCTCGTGCCGACCATGGGGGCGCTCCATAAGGGTCACATCACGCTCATGGAACGCGCGAAGAAAATGGCGGACCGCGTGGTCGCCACCATCTTCGTCAATCCAAGGCAGTTCGGGCCGAACGAAGATCTTGCCGCCTATCCGCGGCGCGAGAACGAAGACTACGAGATGTTGAACGCCGCCGGCGTGCACCTTCTCTTCGCCCCGGATGTCGCGGCCATGTATCCCGCGAACTTCGCCACCAGCATTCAGATCGCGGGGATCGGCGAGCAACTCGATGGCGCGCATCGCCCCGGTCACTTCAACGGTGTCGCGACGGTCGTGACCAAGCTCCTCCTGCAGGCGCTCCCCGACATCGCGCTGTTCGGCGAAAAGGACTACCAGCAGCTGGCGGTCATCCGCCGCCTTGTCGCGGATCTCAACATTCCGGTCGATATTATTGGCGTGGAAACGGTGCGTGAGGCGGACGGTCTCGCGCTGTCGTCGCGCAACGCATACTTGAGCGCCGAAGAGCGCGCCAAGGCGCCGGCGCTCAATGCCGCGATCAACGCCGCGGCCAAGGCCATTGCCAAGGGTGAGAGCATTGCCGCCGCAACGGCCGCCGCGCGCGAACAGATCCTCGCCGCCGGTTTCGCCAAGGTGGACTATGTCGAGGCGCGTCATGCCGAGACGCTCGCGCCGCTTGGCTCCAACGCCGAACCGGGACGTGTCCTTGCCGCCGCGCACATGGGCCGCGCGCGTCTCATCGACAACGTCGCGATCGCGAAGGCTTAGCTCTTTTCAACGATCTTCGCGCCGGCCCAGGCTTTCGCGAGCCGGGCGTAGTTCTCGCCTTGCGCCGCCGCCGCGCGCCAGCACAGGGCAATCGTGCGCATCGGATGATGTTTCTCGATCGGGCGCACGACGATATCCGTGCGTCCCGCCAGCTCGCGCGCGACCGCCATGCGCGGCAGCAACGTAAGGCCCAGCCCGCTCGCGACCATCGACACCAGGGTCGGCAAGCTGGTCGACTGGAACACCTCTTTCAGCGCGCGGTCCGAGAGTCGGCACGCCGCCAGCGCGTGATCGCGCAGGCAGTGGCCGCCTTCCAGCAGCAGCAGCGGAACATCGGCGAGATCGGATTCGCGCACGGTCTTGCCGGCCGCGAGCGGATGATCGGCGGGCATGCACACCACCATGTCCTCCTCGCCGATCTCGGCGACGTCGAGGCCGCCGGTGTCGTAGGGCAGCGCGATGAGCGCGAGGTCGAGTTCACCCTTGCGCAACCGGGCCAGGGTCGGCGCGGTCTGCTCCTCGCGCACGAACAGCTTCAACTTGGGGAACGTCCGTTCGGTTTCCGTCACGAGCCGCGGCAGCACATAAGGCGCGATGGTCGGGATGACCCCCAGGTTCAAGGGGCCCGCGAGCTCGCCGCGTCCGGCCTGCGCCAGGTCCACGAGGTCTTCGAGATAGCGAATCGCCTCGCGTCCGCGCGCCGCGATCATGCGGCCCAGGGGGGTGACGACCACCTGGCGCCGGGTGCGCTCGATCAGGGTGACGCCGAGCGTGGCCTCCAGCTCCTTGAGGCCCGCGCTTAAGGTCGATTGGGTGACGTTGCACGTCTTGGCCGCGCGGCCGAAATGCCCCGTTTCCACGAGGGCGATCAGATAACGCAGCTGCCGGGCGGAGGGGAGCGGTTTAAGTGACATAATCGATTAATATAATCATTATTAATCGTTAGATTCAATCATGATCGTCCCTTAAAGATCTTCTCGGACGCCAAACACCCCACCGCCAACCCATCACGAGGGACTCTGAAGAACATGATTACGATTGGACAAAAACTCCCCGCTTTCGCCTTGAAGTCCGTTGCCGACACCAGCGGCGAATTCCCGGTCCTGACCGAGCAGAGCTTTGCCGGCAAATGGAAGGTCTTCGTATTTTGGCCGAAGGATTTCACCTTCGTCTGCCCGACTGAAATCATCGGCTTCAACGATGTCGAAGGCGAGTTCGCCGACCGCGACGCCCAGCTGATCGGCGCGTCCACCGACAGCGATTTCGTGCACCTTGCCTGGCGCAAGAGCCGCGAAGACCTCGCCGCCGTGAAGTATCCGTGGCTGGCCGACATCAAGAAGGAATTCGCCGCTGCTTTGGGCGTGCTCGAGCCGAACGAAGGCGTCGCCTTCCGCGCCACGATCATCGCGGATACCGACAATATCGTCCGCTACGTCGCGGTGAACGACCTCAGCGTCGGGCGCAATCCGCAGGAAGTCCTGCGTGTGCTCGACGCCCTGCAAACCGACGAACTTTGCCCGTGTAACTGGAAGAAGGGCGAAGACACCCTGAAAGCAGCCTAGTCCCCCCACTAGCAGCTGCGATGCGGCTGGATCCCCCCTCCAGCCGCGACCCGCGCCGCTCCGTCCTTCCCCTCACACAGGCGGAGCGGCGCCCCCTTTCCCAAGACGCGCGAGGACGCCATGACCACTCACATCGAAGCCCTGAAGAACGCCATTCCCGACTACGCGAAGGACCTGCGGCTGAACCTGTCGTCCGTCGCGGCCGATACCACCCTGACGCCGCAACAGACCTTCGGCGGCCTGTTGGCCGCGGCCATCGCTTCGCGCAACGACGCCGTCATCGCGGCGGTTTCCGCCGATGCGGTTGCGGTGCTGACCCCGCAAGCCTTCACGGCCGCCAAGACCGCCGCCGCCATCATGGCGATGAACAATATCTACTATCGCTTCGTGCACCTGGTTTCCGACCCGGAGTACGGCACGCTGCCCGCGCGCCTTCGCATGAACGCGCTCGCCAATCCGGGCGTCGAGAAAGCCGACTTCGAGCTCTGGTCGCTGATTGTCTCGGCCATCAACGGCTGCGGCATGTGTATCGACAGTCATGAGAAGGTGCTGCGTAAGGCCGGCGTTTCGGCGGCGCAGGTCCAACAGGCGGTCCGGATCGCCGCCGTGGTGCACGCCGTTGCGGTGACCCTGGAAACCGACGCCGCCGCGCAGATCGCGCCGGAAGCCGCGGCCGCTTAAAAAGCCCCATTCTTTAAAAGCGGAACGGGCGGGACCGATTTTTCAGTCCCGCCCGTTTTATGTGCGAAGAACGCCGATTATTGCACGTAGATGTGCACTTCGGGCGTCTTGGCCGAGGCGCTCGGCATGGCCGCCATGGCCACGCGTTCGGCCGGCAGGCCCATGTTGGTCATCGACGCGAACACCGTGTCGGCGTTGCGGCGCGCGGCCGACGGATTGCCGCCCTGCGGCGACACGGCGACCAGATCGAACACCGCGTCGGGGCGGCGTTCCAAGGCCCGCGACAGGGCCTGGTAAAGTTGCGGTTCGTAGGCGACGTCCGGCTTGTCGAAGCGGATGACGACCAGCGGCTTTTTCTGCGCGAAGGCTTCGGCCGACACGGTCGCCACGTTGCGCACCGGCACGGCGCGGCGCGGTCCGGCCGAAGCGGCGGCCGGATAGGACTGGCCGGCGTTGATCTCGGCGGCGAGTTCGACGAGCGAGTTGCGCTCGCTGCTCACATAAGCCTGCTGACGGCCGATCTCGGCGTTGAGGTCCAGGAGCGCGCGGTCGATCACGATCGCGTTCTGGTTCACTTCGTCTTCCAGGACGCGGAGCTGGCGGTGGTCGTCTTCGAGGGCGCCCGAGAGGCCGTAGGCCGCGCGGATGTTCTCGAGAATGAAGGCCGACGCGCCGGCGTCGCTGGACACCTGGGCCGACAATTGATTGAGGGTCGCGATATCCGCGTCGATCTGGGTCAGCTGCGTCTGGGCCGAACTCCAGTTCGCCAGGAGTTCCGGGTTGCCCGGGGTCGAGCCCATCTGCAGGCGCGAGCGGATGCTGCCCACCAGCGTATGATAGGCGTTCACGTTGGCGATGGTCTGCTTGCGGATGGTTTCAAGCTGTTCGCTGCGCGTCGTCGTGTTCGTGCGCAGCTTTTCAAAATCCGTGCGCAATTGCGCGGCTTTCTGGCCGACGGCGGTCGGCCCGAAGCGGCTGGACGAGGACGCGGCCGGCGCCAAATTCTGCGAATCTACGGCCGCGGCGAGTTGTGCCGCGCCGCCCATGGGCTCAGCCGCACTCGCCGGGCGTGCGCCCTGGCCCGCGCACCCAGCCAATGTAATGGCCAAGGCGGCGACGGCGGCATGCTTTAAGAGAGAGCGCTTATGGCCCAGCTTGTTTTGTCCGTGACGTACTATGGACAGCCCCAATACCTGCATTCTTACTCTCTCATTCCCCACAACCGGCCTGGTCGGCGCCGCACCCCTGTCGGGCTGCAATCACTTCGTGAGTATCCCACCCGGTCCCCGAATTTGGACGTAAGAATCCGCCGGGTGAAAACTGCGCCGAGAGCCGTTCCGGTCTTTCCCGAACTCAAACCTTAGAGAAGTCGCCCCAAAGGCTTGGCGATGCATCATAATCCGTCATCGCCCCGCACCACTTGGGACTTTACGCGATGCCCCCAGCGCAAACAAGCCGGGAGACGGCCCCCGGGTCCACCCCCTCCAAAACTTCCCCTTGGAATTTCTGGAGGTTTTTCTTGCATAGGCCCCATGATCTTAGTATCCCAAGCGCCCGTTCGGTCCGCCGAACGGGTCCCTCGCGGAGAAATGGGGTCCACAGCGCGCCCGTAGCTCAATTGGATAGAGCATCTGACTACGAATCAGAAGGTTGGAAGTTCGAGTCTTTCCGGGCGCGCCATTCTCCCTCAAGCACTTACGTAGATAGGACATTCCTCGTTCTGAACGCGGAATCAGCCGCCTTCACGACCAGGACGATCAATAGGTCATCCCCAAGAGCATAGATGATCCAACGACCGGCGCGAGCGTGACGACGACATTCAAATTGCAAGACGTGATCTCGGTAAGAGCCTCGACCGGATCGAGCGCGTCAACAAGCCGAAGGCGGCCTGACTTCATAGAAGCATCATGACGGCTCCCCTCGACCACCAGATCGACGTTCCCGGCGGCCGGCTTTTTGCGCGTGAATGGCCCTCGGCCGCGGGCGCGCCGCCCATCGTCCTGCTTCACGATTCGCTGGGCTGTATCGACCTCTGGCGGGATTTCCCCGCCGCGCTGGGGGCGGCCACCGGCCGCCGGGTCATCGCCTATGACCGGTTGGGTTTCGGGCGCTCCGAAGCTCACCCCGGTAAGCTTGCCTTGGACTTCATTGCCGCCGAAGGGCGCGAGGCGCTGCCGGTCGTGCTTCAGGCCCTCGGCGTGGACAGCTTTGTCTTGTGCGGCCACAGCGTCGGCGGCGGGATGGCCCTTTCGGCCGCGCCGCGGTTCCCGGACCGGTGCAAAGGCGTCGTCTCCATGGCGGCCCAGGCTTTTGTCGAGAGCGTGACCCTCGAAGGGATCTACGCCGCCCGCGCCACCCTCGGTCCCGGCAGCGACCGGGTCGAGCGCTTGCGCAAATATCACGGCGCGAAGACCGAATGGGTGATCGCGGCCTGGATCGAAACCTGGACCCAGCCGGCGTTCGCGGACTGGTCCTTGAAGCCCGTGCTGGCGAATCTGCGCTGCCCCGTGCTTGCCATGCACGGCGACAAGGATGAATACGGCTCGCTCCGTCACCCGGAGATGATCCGTGAATTCACCGGCGGCCCGGCCGAACTCGCGATCCTCACGAACTGCGGCCACGTTCCTTATAAAGAGCAGCCGGCCCGCGTGTTCGAACTGACGGCGGCGTTCCTGAACAAGGGGCTTTAGCTTTTCCCGCCGAAGATCTCGGTCAAAAGGGCCGCAAGCCGCACGCCGGCCTTGTCGAGCTGTTCGAGCGCGACGCGGCGGTTCTGCTGCACGTATATGTCGTCATAGTCGATCCCGCCCGGGGTACCGAGATAACCGGTCGCGGGCGAACGCATGATCCAGAGCGTTTCGTTCGCCCAGTCGAGCGGCGCGCGCGCCGCCGCTTGCGGGGCGCGGCCCGCGATGGACATGAAGTCGTAAAACGGACCGGATGAATTCGGTTTGACGAGGGTCGCGATCATTTCCCGCTCCCACATTGCGCGCAGGGTCACGGGCGCGCCGCGGAACGTTCCTTTGATCTCCGCGCCGCCGCCGTCCTGCGCGAACCCGATGTTCAGCGGCTGATGGATGTCGGCGACCAGATGGGCCAGGGTTTGCAGGGCCTGCGTTTTCTCGAGGGTGGCGGCGCTGCTTTTCAAGACGTCCAGGTTGCGATCGATCGCGGTGAGGGCGCAGCCGTGCGCGCAATCGCGGGCGAGATCGACGGCGCGCGCCGTCTTCGGGATAAAGACATGATGTAAGGACGCGGTTTCCGGCGGCATGGCGAACGCTGCGCAGCTGCCCGCGAACGCATCTTTTGTGAATACGCCGAGAAGGGCGCCGACCGTTGTCCGGGCGGGTGCGGCCATCTCGTCCCACGCGACGGCGCAGGCGATACGATGACCGTCCGGGCCCCAGGCGCTTGCCGGCGCGGCGGCGCCGATGAAGAAAAGGAACGAAAGGGCCGCGGCTTTCACGCCGTCACGGCCCGGCCCAACAGCCGGGTGGTGGTGTGAATTGTCTCGAGCATCGGGGTCGGTACGCCCACGAGTTTCGCGATCTCCGCGACCGCGCCCATGTTGGCATCGGTTTCGGGCATGCGCCGGGCCTCGATATCCTGCAGCATGGAGGTCTTGTGGTCTCCCAGGGATTCGGTGACGTCGATACGTTGCTGCAATCCCATCTTCATCTTCAGGCCGAGGCGATTAACGACCTCCTCCACCTCTTTCATGATGGCGCGAACCACGTCACAGGCGCCCTTGTCGCGCGCGATGCCGGCGAGCCCCGCGCCCGTGAGCGCGCTCACCGGGTTGAAGGACGCGTTGCCCCAAACCTTGGTCCAGATGTCGGAGCGGATCTCGGTGCTGACGGCCGTGTTGAAGCCGGTGCGGTTGAACATATCGGCGATTTCCGCCGTACGCGCCGAGGCGCTGCCGTCCGGCTCGCCGATGATGAAGCGCAGGGTGTCGGTGACGTGCACGACGCCGGGCGCGATGACCTTCGCCGCCGCATAGATGACCCCGCCGATCACGCGCCGTCCGTCGATCGCGCGGGCGATGGCGCCGTTCGGATCCACGGAGGCAAGCGCGCGGCCGTCGAAGGCGCCGCCGTTTTTGTGGAAGTACCACCAGGGGATTCCGTTCAGCACCGCCAGCACCGGCGTGTTGTCGTGGAACAGGCGCGGCAGCGTCTTGGCCGCCGCCGCGATCTGATGGGCTTTCAGGCACAAGATGACGAGATCGAACGGCCCGGCCTCTTCGGCCGCCGCCGCTTTCACGGCGGGCGTATGGCGCACGCCCTGCGCGTCGATCATGGTGAAGCCGCGCCGGAGCGCTTCCAGCGTCGCGCCGCGTGCGATGAAAGTCACGTCATGGCCGCCGAGCGCGAGTTTGGCGCCCAGAAGACCGCCCATGGAGCCGGCGCCGACAACGGCGATTTTCTTGAATGTGCTGTTCACGCGTGAAACCTAGCGCAGGGCGTCGTTCAGCGTAAGGCCGAGGCGCACGCCCGCTTTTTCCAGCTGACCCATGGCGATGGGGCGGTTCTGCTGGACGTAGCGCTCATCAAACGTCATGCCGCCGGGATTGCCGATATAACCCGTCGCCGGGCCGCGCATGATGAAGAAGCTTTCCTTCGCCCAGTCCAGCGGCGCCGGATGGGTCTGCACCTCGTGGGCGAGCCACAAGGTTTCGTGGTCGGCGCCGGGCGCGACGCGGCCGGCGTCCAGAAGACCCGTCTCCCAAATGTCATGGAGCGTGGTGTCGCTGCCCAAAAAGACGGCCGGAATTTTGCGCCCGCCCGCGTCGTCGGCGAATCCGATATTCAAAGGCTGATGCAGATCGGCGATGAGATGCATGAGCAGTTTCAGCGCGGTGGCCTTCTGCGCCTTCGGTGCGTCGCTTTTCAGGGTGCTGATCTCCTGCACCACCCGGCTCACGACGCAGCTCTTGGGCTCCGGGCAGTCGCGCGCCAGATTGATCGCGTCGGCGCCGCGCGGCAGCAGCATCGAATGCCAGGACGCGGTTTCCGGTTGCGCGGCCTTCACACGTTCGGCCCAGAAGCACAGCTCGAGAAAGTCCTCGCTGCGTGTGATGTCCAGGATGGCGAAAGCTTCTTCGCGGACGGACGGCGCCATCACGTCGAGCGCGATGGCGCAGGACAGCCGGTGTCCGTCGCGGCCCCACGCGAAGGCGGGGGCGCTCGCGCCAAACAGGCAAACGGTTAGAATGAAAAGGCGCATGGCGCTCATGACGCCGGCGGCGCCGGCGGCGCGGGCTCCGGCGGCAGTGGGATGAATTCCTTGTTGTCGGTATCGGGCAGCTTCATGCGCCCGGCGATCCAATCCGCTTTCGCCTGTTCAAGCCGCTCCTTCGACGAGGAAACGAAGTTCCAGTAAAGGAACCGCTCGCCCAGCGGCTCTCCGCCCAGCAGCAGGACCGTCGCCGGCGTCTTGGCCGTGAAGCCGGCCGCATCTTTCGTCAGCACCAGCATCTGTCCGGCGGTGAAAGTCCGGCCCGCCATCTCGATCTCACCGGCCGCGACATAGAGCGCGCGCTCGCGATGGCCCTCGGGGACTTCGCCTTTGGCGCCGGCCTCCATGTCGAGGTGCGCATAGAACAGGGGTGAGTGCGTCTTCACGCCCGCCGTCAGGCCATAGGCTTTTCCCGCGATCAGGCGGCCGCGGACACCGCCCTCGTTCCAGCCGGGAAGATCGGCGCCTGCATGGTGTGAAAACCCGGGCGCGGCCTCTTCGTGCTCGGCCGGCAGGGCGACCCACGCCTGGATCCCGTGCAAATGATCGCCTTCGGCGCGTGCTTTCTCGAAGCGTTCGCTGTGCGTGATGCCGCGCCCGGCCGTCATCCAGTTCACTTCGCCCGGACGGATCGATTCCTCCGAGCCGACGCTGTCCCGATGCATGATCTCGCCCGAGAACAGATAGGTGACCGTGGAAATGCCGATATGCGGGTGAGGGCGCACGTCCACGGTGCGCGGGATTCCGGGCGCGAGATCAATCGGGCCCATATGATCGAAGAACACGAACGGGCCCACCATGCGCCGCTTGGCGAAGGGAAGCACGCGCCCCACCTCGAAGCCGCCGAGGCTTTTGCGCCTTTGTTCGATCACAAGGTCGATCATTCTTCTTACGCTTTCGTGAGGCGGTTGAATTCAGCCGTGTACGCGCTCTCGAAGGGGACACCCTTGTTGTAGGGCTGGGCTTCGGTCAGGGCGCGCATAAACGAGGGGCGCTTCGCCAGTCTATTGTAATACGCATGGACGCGCGGACGATTCTCAAAAGGGACCATGAGATTCGCGTAGAACAGGAAAGGCGCCGCGGCGCAGTCGGCCATGGTGAACGCTTCGCCCGCCGCCCAGGTCTTCTCGCCCAATTCCGCCTCCAGAATCCCGTAGGCGGTGAGCAGCAGGTTTCGCGCGGTCTCGACGCCGTAGGGATCGTTCTTTCCCGCGGGGCGGAAATTGTCGACCACCATCTTGGACATCGGATCGTTGATGTAGAGGTCGAAGAATCTGTCGAGGCCGCGCACCTTGCGCGCAAGCTCCGCATTATCCGGGACCAGCGTGACCGGTCCCGGATAATGCTGGGCGAGATACTCGACGATCATGCTCGATTCCGGGATGGTTTCGCCGCGGGCCTCGTCGCGCAACACGGGAAAACGGCCCAAAGGCCATACACGCTTCAGCTCGTTCGCCGACGCCGGGTCGCCGAGATTGATGATCTTCGGCGTAAACGGCGTTTGGTTTTCGTAAAGCGCGATGAGCGCTTTCTGGCAGTAGGACGAAAACGGGTGGAAGTAGAGCGTGAGCGGCATGGCGCGCGGTCCCGAGCGGTCTAAAGATCAACGAGGGTGGTGAAGCCGCCGTAGATCATACGCTTGCCGTCGAACGGATTCTTGTTGCCTTGCATCATTTTCGCCAGGCGCGGATCCATCATCACCTTCTTGTTGATGCGGTCGCGGTCTTTACGCGACTTGTAGACGATCCAGGAGAATATCACCGTTTCGTCCTTCTTGAGTTTCACGCTCTGCGGAAAAGACGTGAGTTTGCCGGGCTTCACATCGTCGGCCACGCACTCGCGGAACTGAAGCGCCCCGAACTCCATCCAGATCTTGCCCGCCTTGGTGGCCAAGGCTTTGTACTTTTTCAGGTTCTTTTTCGGAACCGGCAGAACGAATCCATCGACGTAAGGCATCGTCTTCTCCTTCTTCATATGTATTCCCAAGCCGCCTATGTCCTGCCGTCTGCCGGCTGGCACTGTCAATTGATAGTGGGTGACAGGGGCGTCGCACGCGTATTGCAGCTCCGCGTCACAACCCCGTGCAATGGTTGGATTTTTCTCAAATCGCCTGGACACCCCGGATAGAGGGACTATCCTCTGCCTCGCCCTGGACGCGCGCGGCGCACCGCCGCAATCATACAAGCAAGTGGGAGGATCTCATGAGCAAGTTGTTCCAACTGGCCGCCGGCGCTCTCTTTGCCGTCGGAATGTCTTTCGGCGTGCAAGCCGCCGACGCGACGGTGAAGTACGCCGCCAACCTTACGTCCGCCGAAGAAGTGCCGCCGAACGCCAGTACCGGAAAAGGCCATGCCGAGCTCGTGCTCAATCCGTCCACCAAGGAAATCACCTGGACCGTGACCTGGGAAGGTCTGACCGGCGATGCGGTCGCCGCCCACGTGCACGGCCCGGCCGACAAGGGCGCGAATGCCGGCGTCGTCGTGCAGCTCGGCGTGCAGGGCACGCCGCCCAAGAGCCCGCTGACCGGCAAGGCCACGCTGACCGACGCTCAGATCGCCGACCTCAACGCCGGCAAGATGTACGTCAACGTTCACACCGCCATGAACAAGGGCGGTGAAGTGCGCGGCCAAGTTTCCAAATAAGGGCCCACACGCACGCGAGACGAAAAGGCCGGGCCGCGCCCGGCCTTTTTCTTTTATACTCGTCCGATGCCCGATGAATCTGCCCCGCGCCCGGACGCGGTTGTCGAAGTGCTTCCAATCGCCAGCCCCGCGCTGCCGCGCACGCCCTTCCGCTATATCTTCCACTATCTGCGCGCCGGCTTTCTGCCGCCGCTCACGGGCATGGTTGTGCTCATGAGTATCTGGACTGCGCTTGAGACTTTGCAGCCCTACTTCATCGGCCAGCTCGTTCAAGGCCTCACGCAGGCTCAAGCCGGCGGCATCGCGCAGGTCGTGCCATGGTTCGCCGCGCTCTGCGTCACCTGGTTCGGCACGTATGTGTTCGCGCATCTCTACGCCTCCTATTCGCAGATGAGGCTCACGGACCTTCGTTTGCACATGCAAGACGAGATGTTCGCCTATCTGCATGGCCACGCGCCGCGCTATTTCATGGACAACGCCGGCGGCGGCCTGGTGCAGAAGATCCGCCAGGCTGGCAACGCGGCCATGATCATCATCGATTACCTTTGCACCAACGTCGTGCGCCTGGGCGTGATGCTGACGATCACCGTCGTCATGATCCTCCACCAGGCGCCCGATCTCCTGGCGCCGTTCTGCATTTTCTTGACGGCGTTCACGGCCATCGCCGTGTTGACGGCGCAGCGGATGCGCCATTTCGCCAAGGCGCATGCAAAAGCCGCGGCCGACGTGGTTGGCCGTATGGTGGATTCCGTCACCAACTGGGACGTCGTGCGCAGTTTTGCCCGCGCGGTCTATGAACGCGCGACCATGCAGCCTTTCAATGCCGCCGAGCGCGCGGCGCATCTCAAATTGCGCCTATCTCTTTCGGCCATGCGCATGACGCTGCATGTGTTCAGCGTCGCTTTCATCGCGTGGCTTGTCTGGGAAAGCCTGCAAGCCGCTCTCGCGGGTACGATGTCGGTCGGCGCTTTCACCACCGTCCTGATGCTGTCCTTCACGGTGGCCGCGACCATCCGCACCCTCGGCGACAATCTCTTCGTCTACTTCGAGTATTACGGCATTCTCAGCGAGGCGCTGACGACCGTGCTTGCATCGCATGAGATCGTCGATCCGCCCGGCGCGGCGCCGCTTCATGTGCGCGGCGGAGCGGTCGCCTTCGAGCGGGTGACCTTCTCCTATGCCGATGGCGCGCCGGTGTTCACGGATTTCTCGCTCTCCATAAAGCCGGGTGAACGCGTCGGCCTCGTCGGGCCTTCCGGCGCGGGCAAAAGCACGCTCATCAAGCTCCTGCGCAGACAATTCATTTATGAAAGCGGGCGCATCGTCATCGACGGGCAGGATATCGCGCGGGTGACTTGGGACTCCCTGCACGACGGCATCGGTGAAGTGCCCCAGAACCCCAGCATCTTCCACCGCTCGGTGCGCGATAATATCCGCTATAGCCGGCCCGATGCCCGCGACGACGAAGTGATCGCGGCGGCGAAACGCGCGCATTGCCATGAGTTCATCGCCGGCCGTGAACACGGCTACGATTCCGTCGTGGGCGAAAAGGGGATGAAGCTGTCCGGCGGTGAACGCCAGCGTGTGGCCATCGCGCGCGCCTTCCTCAAGAACGCGCCGATCCTTCTTCTCGATGAAGCGACGTCTTCACTGGACAGCGAGGCGGAACATCTGATTCAAGACGGTCTGCTCGCGCTCATGAAAGGGCGTACGGTCATCGCGATCGCGCACCGCCTGTCCACCATTGCGCATCTCGACCGGATCGTGGTGCTCGACAAGGGCCGGATCGCCGAGCAGGGAACGCACGCCGAGCTCCTGGCGGCGGGCGGTGCCTATGCCAAGCTGTGGCAGCGCCAGGCCGGAGGTTTCATGTGATTACGCTTTATCAATTCCGGCCGCTGAACGGCCTGCCCAATCCCAGTCCCTTCTGCATGAAGCTCGAGACCTACCTGCGCATGGCGGGGCTTCAATATGAAGCGCGCACGGTGCTGCGGCCGGGCTCGGCCACCGGCAAATGCCCTTATATTGTCATCGACGGTGAAACCTTGACGGACTCCAGCCGCATCATCGCCGCGCTGGAAAGCCGCTTCGGTCACCCGGTGGACGGCAAGCTGACGTTGGCCCAACGCGGTGAATCGGTCGCGTTCCAGCGCATGCTCGACGAGCACCTTTACTGGGTGGCGGTCTATGGCCGCTGGGTGGCGCAGCCGGCCGAACGCCGGCGCCGGTTCCTCAAAGATCTCGGGATTCCGCCTGCGCTTGCCGGCATCGCAGCTTGGGTGGGCCGCCGCCGTTATCAACGCGCCTTGCATGCCCAAGGCATCGGCCGCCATTCCCCGGAGGTTATCTGGCAGCTTGGAATTTCCGATTTGCAGGCCGCCGCGCATTGGCTGGGCACGCGCCCGTATGCGTTCGGCGATGAGCCGACCGTGCTCGACGCCTGTCTCTATTCCTATGTCGGCAACATTATCCGCTCGCCTTGGGACAATCCGTTGAAGATCGCGGCGCTCAAGCACCGCAGCCTCGTCGACCACTTCGGCCGCATGTTCGCGCGTTACTTTCCGGAACTCGCAGCTTAACGAGTCGTTTTGTGATAGGCTGGTCCTTGTCACGTTTTCTTCAAGGGGGAGTCATGTTTCGCCGCGCGCCCGCGCTTGCTCTGCTTTTGATTTTTGGTGCCTGTTCCGACGGCCCCGCGGTGACCGCGAATAGCGCGCCGTCCGCGACCGATAACGCCGCCGCGGCGGGCTCAACGGCCCAAGTCGCGATCCTCGCAAAGGGAACGGCGCTGCCGGCGGGTTACAAAGTGGACCCGGCCCGCACCATGATTTTCGGGACCGACGACAGGTGGCTGGGCCGCCTGACCTTCACGTCGGAAAGCACGGGCCGCATGGCCACCATCAACATCCGCCGCGGTTCGGTGATCGGTTCGACGCAGGTGGATATGGTGGTCGCGCCTAAAAGCGCGCAGTAGCTAGGCTTTTAGATTCGCGTCCCACGCGGGGCGGTAATCCCGGCGCAACAGGTTCTTCTGAACCTTTCCCATCGTGTTGCGCGGCAGAGTCTCGGCGAAGACGATCATCTTGGGAATCTTGTAACTCGCCAGCGAGTCCTTCAGCGCCGCGCGAACGGCCTCGGGTGACGGCGCCGCCGCGCCGGCGTTCATGGTGACGACGGCCAGGCCCGCTTCGCCGAAATCCGGATGCGGCATGCCGACCACGGCGGATTCGGCAACGCCGGGCAACCCGTCGATCACGGTTTCGATTTCCTTCGGGTACACGTTATAGCCGCCCGAGATCATCATATCCTTGGCGCGCCCAACGATATTCACCATGCCGTCCGGATCGAGCTGGGCGAGATCGCCCGTCTTGAAGAATCCGTCGACGGTGAAGTCCTCGGCGGTCTTCTCCGGCTTGCGCCAGTAACCACGGAAGACGCTCGGGCCCTTGATCTGGATTTCGCCGGTCGTGCCGTTGGGCGCCGGCTGATTGGTCTCGTCGGCGACGCGCAACGTCAGGCCGGGCAGCGGCCAGCCCACGGCGCCGGCGGTCCGCGCGCGGTCGATGTGCGCGCTGGTGATGATGCAGGCTTCCGTCATGCCGTAGCGTTCCAAAATCTGCTTGCCGGTCCGGTCCTCGAAGGCCCGGAAGGTTTCATCCAGCAAGGGCGCCGATCCGCTGATGAACAGGCGCACGGTCTTGGCGGCTTCCGCCTTGAAGCCGCAGTTGGCCAGAAGGCGCACATAATATGTGGGCACGCCCATAAAGACCGTCGATTTCCCAAGGTCGCGGATCGTCTCCTCGGGCGTGAAACGGCTATGGAAGATCATGCCGGTGCCGTTCATCAGCACGGTGTTCAGCGCCACGAACAGGCCATGCACATGGAAGATCGGCAGGGTGTGCAGCAGCACGTCATCGGGTCCGAACTTCCAGACCTCGTGCAGCGCCTTGGCGTTGGCGGCGAGATTGCCGTGGCTCAGCATCACGCCCTTCGGTTTCCCGGTTGTGCCGGAGGAGTAGAGGATCGCGGCAAGGTCCGTTTGAGCGCGTTCGACCGAACCTTCGAGCGGCGCGAGGCTCGCGGCCCGGTTCATCAGCGTGCCTTGACCGTTTGCATCCAGGGTCAGCAGGTGCGGCACTTTGCGCGCGGCGCAGACATCCATCAGCGCTTTGGACGCCGGATCGGCGACCACGAGTGCGGGCTCCGCATCGGCGATGAAATAGTCGAGCTCGTCGGCGCGGTAGCCGGTGTTCATCGGCAGGAAGACCGCGCCGGCGCGCAGGCACGCGAGATAGAGGAACACCGCTTCGGCGGATTTCTCCACCTGCATCGCCACGCGGTCGCCCGGCGCGACCTTCAGTTCGGCCAGGAGCGCGGCGATGCGCCCCGAAATCGTGTTGAGATCGTCATAGGAGAAGACGCGGCCGTCGGGCCGGGTGATGAAAGGCCGCGCGCCGTCCTTGGGAAAGCGCGTGCGGAAGATTTCAAAAAGATTCGCGGTCATGCCGCCGTCTTCATACGGAAAAAGGCAGGCCGCCGCCAACGCCGGAGATGCGTCTTAGATCGTGAAGTTGAGATATTGGCCGCGCATCGGGTGCGGGCTCGGCTCCTGCTGGAGCTTCTTCGACGGATCGGGCGGCGGCGGCGGCGGATTCGCGTTCGTCGCCGGACCCGGGTCGCGCACGCGGGCGCTGGGGGTCTGCTGAAAGGCCGACAGATCGTTGATGGTGCTGGTGTCGCTCATGCCCCAAGCCTAATCCCTCAACCGAAGAGTGCAAGGGTTGATCGAAAACGCACGGAATCGTAAGGCCTTAGCGTTAGCCGACGGGCGGAATGAAAGCCTGGAGCGGGGTGGCGGGGTCGGCCAGCAGAATCGGATCGGGCTTGACCCGGTGGGAAATCAGCTTCTTCGACTGAAGAAAATCCTTGGCCATGTTCACCGCATGGCAGGCCACGAAAACCCCGTCCCGCAGATAGCAGGCCGAGAATTTACGTCCCTCCCGGGAGCCGCGAATCACGACCTGGTCGCCGGGCTTTGAAAGTCCCGCCATCTGCAATTTCAAATCGTACTGATCGGACCAGAACCAGGGCACCTCGTCGTACGCCGCCGGCGCGCCCGTGATCGCGAGGGCCGCGGCCTTGCCCTGGCCGAGCGCGTTGGGCACGGACTCGAGGCGGAGACGCTCGCCGACAACGCGCGAAGGATGGTTGGTGCAGTCGCCCGCCGCGAAGATGTCGGGATCGATGGTGCGCGTGCATTCGTCGACGACGATGCCGTTGTCGACGGGCAGTCCCGCTTCTACAGCGAGTTCCACATTCGGAACGATCCCGATGCCGATCACCGCGAGATCGGCGTCGATCGCCGAGCCGTCGCCGCAGCGAACCCGCGCAAGCGTGCCGGCGCCCTCGAAACCCGTGACGGTCTCGGACGTGCGGATATCGACGCCTTCGGCGCGGTGGACGTCGGTGTAGAACCGGGACATCTCCGGCGCGACGACGCGGTTCAGCACCAGCGGCATCATCTCGAGGATCGTCACCTTGCAGCCGCGCTTCACCGCGACCGCCGCGACCTCAAGACCGATATAGCCGCCGCCGACGATCACGAGTTTCACACCCGGTGAGAGACGGTTGCGGAATCCCAGGACGTCCTCGGCGTTACGCAGGTAGTGCACGCCGGGAAGTTCGGCGCCGGGACAGATCATCCGCCGCACGCGCCCGCCCGTGGCCAGCACGAGCTTGCCGTAGCGCAGCACTTCTCCCGTGGAAAGGCCGACGGCCTTCTGCACGCGGTCGATGTGGGAAACCGTTGTTTTCAGGCGTAAGTCGATATTCCTGTCGGCGTAGAAGGCGGCAGGACGCATCGCCATGCGCTCGAGTTCGACCTCGCCCGCGAGGAAGCCTTTGGACAGCGGCGGACGTTCGTACGGCACATAGGCTTCGTCGCCGATCATGGTGATCGGACCCGCGAATTGAGTCTGGCGCAGGAAGATCGCGGTCTGGGCGCCGGCCTGGCCCGCACCGATGATAAGAACGTTCTCGCTCATGGTGATGGTATGAAGAAGCCGGAGAAGAAGCGCTAGTTTTCTTTGATGGCGTCGCCGGCCACCAGCTTGTCGATCTGCTCCTGGGTCAGGCTCTTCTTCATCTCTTCCTTGCTCATCGGCACGCGCGGACCCTTGCCGCGCTTTTCCTCGCCTTCGGACATCACTTCCGAACGGCGGCGGCGGTCGGGGCCGAAATAGCCGCCGATGTCGACGAACGGACGCGGACGTTCGATCACTTCACGGATGCGAAGGATAAGGCTTTTGGCGTTGAAGGGCTTCGCGACATATTCGGTGACGCCGGCGTTGCGCGCGAAAATCACTTTCTCGCGGCGCGTCTCCGAGGTGATCATGATGATCGGTGTGAAGCGGATGTTGTTGTTCTTCTCCGCGCGCACCGACTTCAGGAACTCGACCCCGCTCATCGGCTGCAGCAGCCACTCGGTGATGACGATGTCCGGCGCCCAGGTGCGCATGATGCCCAAGGCTTCGCCGCCATGGTGCGCCTCGTCGATGCGCTTACAGCCCAAGGTCTCCAGAATCCCCTTGATGACCCGCCGCATGTACGCGCGGTCGTCCACCACGAGGAAGCTGATGGGCTTCAAATAATCTGAAGTCGCGCCCGCCATACGTTACGTGCTTTTCCCCCTGAAGGCGTCGTTTTTCACCGGCGCCATTCCAGCCCGTTCCCCGGGATCATATTTTGGAAGTTTTAAGGTATTCTTTCTCCCGGACAACTCAAAGCTTTTGAAGGACATACAGTGAAGACCACCCCCGCCAAGCCGGCTCGGGCCGCTCTTGCCGATCATGCCCCCCGGACCTGGCAACGGATGCTGTCCGGCCGCCGGCTGAACCTCGTGGAGCCCTCGCCCCTGGACATCGAGATCGAGGATATCGCCCTGGGTCTTGCCCGTAACACGCGCTGGAACGGCCAGACCCGCGGAGCCCACGGTTGGAGTGTGGCCCAGCATTCAGACCTTACGGTTGAGATCATGCGCCGCCTGAAACCGCGTGCGCCGGCCAGCCTGCTCATGGCCACGAAGCTTCACGATGCCTCGGAATACGTGACCCACGACCTGATCACCCCCTTGAAGGCGGTCGTCGGGGACGTCTTCAAGGAGGTCGAGCGCCGCCTGACCTCGGCCATCTACATCCGCTTCGGGCTGAAGCCGGTTCTTTCCGCGGACGACAAGGCCCTCATCAAGAAGGCCGACATCATCGCCGCCGCCACCGAGGCGGTTCAGCTTGCCGGCTTCACGGCCGCCGAGTGTAAGAATGTCCTCAACTTCAAGGAAAAGCCCCTAAAAGACGTCACGCTCACACCGCTGCCCGTGGCGGACGCGGAACGCCAATTCCTCGCGGGCTTCCGAATCCTTGAAAAAGCCCTCGCGCTGCAGACCCGTTAACAGGAGATCATATGAGCCGCTTCGCAACGACCCTTTATGTCTTCGGCGCCGTCATGGCGTTGATGTCCGTGTGTGCCGACGCCTTCGCCGCGCACGGCCTTGTGACCGTGGCCCCCGTCATGGAGCAGGCCGTGGTGTGGTTCAAGGAGGGCGCCAATTTCCAGATGAATCACGCGCTCGCCCTGATCGCCGCGGTCGCGGTGGCCGAGCGCCTCCCCGCCGGGCGCGCCCAGTTCCTCCTGCGCCTCGCCGCCCTCGCCTTCGGGACCGGCGCGCTCCTCTTTGCCGGCGCGCTCTATTCCATTTCCTTCTCGGGCCCAGGCTTTTTCGCGCCCTGGGGCGGCTTCGCGGTTATGATCGGCTGGCTGTTGTTCGCGGCCGGCGCGGTCACGGCGGCGGTCTCTCCCGCCGGGCAGAAGGCTTAAAGGCGGCCCGCGATCTTTTTGGCCAGCGCTTCTTCCATACCGCGCTGGGTCGCCTTGTCGCCGTTCTGCAGGAACACCGAGACGCCGAAGCTGACGTCGCCGACGCGCGAGGCGAGGCCGTCGCCCCACCACAGGGCGTCGTCGCCGATGCCCGGAACCTGGATGGGCTTGGACGGAATGATGCCCTGTTCGGCGACCGCGTAGAACTCCTCCAGGAAGTGCTTGGCCTTGCCGCTGCCCTTCGGCCAGGTGATGGCGTTCAGGATGGCGAAGCGCATGCCGGCCATCGGCAGGTCGACGCTGTCCTTGCCTTCGTCTTCGGCCACGCGCCAAACACATGTGGACGAGTAAGCGCCTTCGTAGCCTTCCTTATGATCCAGTTTGCCGTCATCGCGGCGGTCCGCGGGCATCACCTTCAATTTCAAGGTGGAGGCGACTTCCGAATCCTTCAGCAGCGCGCAGGCATCCGCGGGGCCGGCGCCGGCTTGGGCCATGCTGTCGCGGGCGCTCATCGAGGCGACGGTCAGAACCACCGCCACCGCCGCCACCACGCCGAGAATTCCGGCTTCCGCGCTCATACCCATGGGTCAGTCTCCTCGTTAGGGTTTTTATGCTGTTAGCATACAGCCATCCGGCGGCGCGAGATATACGGCGGTTGTCCGCCGTCAGCCTTGTTTGTGGCTGCGGTGGAAGTAAAAGCCCACCCCGAGGGTCAGAACGCCGGCCAAAACCAGCGGAAAGGCGAACCCGGTGATATTGGCAACGGTCCCTTGAACGAGGGCTCCGGACGCAAGTCCCACCCGCGTCACGGTGTACCATGTGCTGACGGTGCGGGCCCGCATACGGTCATCGGCCACCATCTGCGTCACTGTCTGCGTGCTGATACTGGTCAGAACCCCGAGCAGGCCGATCCCGGCCACCAACGGCACGGCGATGAAAAAGCTTTTGGTGAATCCGAAGGCGATCAAGACGATCCCGTTGAGGGCCGCGCAGATCAGCCCGATGCGCAGTGCGTCCTCGTGATTGCTCCGCTGCGCGACGAAAAGGCCCGCGCAGATCGCGCCGACACCTTGCGCCGACGTCATGGTCGCGAGGCCCGCGACACCGTGGCCGAGCTGTTTGTCGGCGATCCCCGCCATGAGATCGCCCAGCGGCCATGTAAGCGCGCTGCAGCAGGCGATAAGACCGATGGCGATGCGCAGGTCCTTGTGTGTCCACGCATAGTGGGCGCCCTCGGCGATATCGCCCCACACCGACATCCAGAAGGAGCGGCCGGAGGCGGCGCCGGCTTCGCGCGGCGGCACCGTCATCGCCATCAGCGAGGCAATGACGAACAGGTAGCTCGCAGCGTTCACCGCGAACGCATAGCCCGCGCCCATGGTCGCGATCATCAGGCCCGAAACCGCGGGGCCCAGGATGCGGGCTGTATTGAACGTCATCGAGGTGATGGCGACCGCGTTGCCCAGGTTCTCGCGCGGCACAAGGCTCGGGACCAGCACCAGGCGCGCGGTTTGTGTGGCCGGTTGAATGACCCCGGATGCAAGCTGCAGGGCCAAAATCCAAAAGGGCGTGATGAACCCCGTCACCGTGAGGATGGCCAGCGCCGCGGCCTGCAAGGTCGACAGCACCTGGCCGATGAGCGCGATTTTCCGCCGGTCATAACGATCCGCGAGAGCGCCGACGATGGGAGCCACGATAATCGTGGGCATGAATTCGGCGAAGGCGATCGCGCCGAGCCAGGCGGCCGATCCGGTCAGTTCCCAGGTCAGCCAGCCAACCGCGACGCGCTGCATCCAGCTGCCGATCACCGAGACAAGATTCCCGGCGGTGAACATGGCGAAGTTGCGATTGGAGAGCGTGCGGCGGAAGGCCGCGAAATTCGGCAGGGACGGCATGCTGGAATGGTAACAGAAGCGGCGGCCGTGTGCGAACCGCCCTGCGCCGTTTCGCGTGGGTTGACCGAGACTTCCGCCGAAAAACCCGCTTATAGTGCTGCGCGGCTTTTGGGAGGGACCGGAACGCCATGTCGTCTGCTTCGTCACCGCCATCGACCTCGCAATCGCGCCTTTCGCGCGCGGCGAATTCGCTCGTCAAAGTCGAAGGTCACGAACTCTCCACCGTCCTCGCCGCCTTCTTCCTGTTCTTCTTCGTGCTCGGCAGCTATTTCGCCGTCCGGCCCGTGCGCGAAACCATCGCGACCTTGTTGGGCCGCGCCTATGTCGCCGACCTTTGGCTCTATACCGCGGCCTTCTCGATCGCCATCGTGCCGGCCTTCGGTTGGCTGGTGGCGCGGGTCCGCCGCGGCGTTCTCCTGCCGTGGATCTACGGCGGGGTCGCGCTCATTTTCGTCGCGGTGGGTTTCGTTTTCCGCGCCGATGAAAACAGCCGGACTGTCGGCGCGTTTTTCTACGTCTGGATCAGCGTGCTCAACCTGATGCTGGTGTCCTTGTTCTGGAGCTTCCTTCTGGAGATTTTCTCCAGCGCGCAGGCCAAGCGCCTCTTCGGCTTTATTTCAGCAGGGGGAACGGCGGGGGCGCTCGCGGGTCCGGTCATTACCCGTTTCGCGGTCGACAGCGTCGGCAATTCCGGAATCTTGTTCATCGCCGCCGCGGGTTTCATCGGCGCCATCGTTTGCCAACGCATTCTCATCGGCATCTGGACCTCCCGTGAAGGCGCCGCGGCCGCTCATGTGCGTGAGGAGCGTCCTGTCGACGCCGCCACGGGCGGCAACCCGTTTGCCGGGATTGGGATTGTCCTGCGCTCGCCCTTCCTGTGGGGGATCGCGGGTTTCGTGGTGTTGCTCTCCGCCGCCAATACCTTCGTCTATTTCGAGCAGCTTCGCATCGTCGAGGAATCCTTCTCCGACACCGGCCGGCGCACCCAGGTTTTCGCGAATATCGAGATCGTCGTGCAGTCGCTGACGATCTTCACGCAAATCTTCCTTACCGGGCGCATTGCCTCGACCCTCGGCGTGCGCGCGCTTTTGACGATCGTGCCGTGCGCGATGGTCATCGGTTTCGTGGCGCTGGCGATGGCGCCGGCACTTTCCGTGGTGCTTATCGTGCTGGTGACCCGCCGCTGGGGCGAATACGCGCTGGTGCGTCCGGGGCGTGAAATGCTGTTCAGCGCCTTCGATACCGAGACGAAATACAAGGCCAAAAACTTCATTGATGTGCCTGTCTATCGCGCCGCCGACTACGTCGGCGGTCAGGCAAAGACCGCGCTCGATCTGCTCGGCAGCGGTCCGACCGGCGCAAGTCTCGTTGCCGCGGCCTTGGCGGCGGTCTGGGTGGTGCTCGGATGGTTCCTCGGGCGACGCTATGACCGCGCCCCGCATGCCGCATTGCGCACCGCTGAAGCGCCCGCGGCGTAGACAATGTCCGAGGATGCCGTTTTCATGACCCGTGACGGGTCAATCGCGACAATTCATTTCAATCAACCGGCCAAGCGCAACGCGATTACCATCGAGATGTGGCGCCAGATGCTCCATCTCGTCGGCGCCGCGGACCGCGATCCTTCCGTGAAGGTGATCGTCGTCACCGGTGAAGGCGGCGCCTTTGCGGCCGGGTCCGATATCGAGGAATTCGGCCAGGTCGCGCAGGACCCTTCGACCGCGCCGGCGGCGTCGGAGATCATTCACCAGTCGGAAAAGAAGCTGCACCGTGTTTCCAAGCCGACATTGGCCAAGATCAGCGGCCCATGCGTCGGAGCAGGGTGCGGTATTGCCTTGTGCTGCGACTTTCGTTTTGCAGACACCACGGCGCGCTTCGGGATTCCGCCGGCGCGCCTCGGTCTGGTTTATAGCGTTGCCGACACCAAGCGCCTGGTCGATGTCGTCGGCGCCGCGCGGGCGCGGGACATGCTCTTTACCGGACGCATCCTCGACAGCGCCGAAGCTTTGAGCATTGGATTGGTCGACCGCCTCGTGGAGCCCGAGCGTTTCGAAGACGCGGTACGGGCTTATGCGGCGATGCTCGCCGATGCCTCGCCGTTCTCCGTGAAGGCCATGAAAGGCCATGTTCAGATGGTGCTGGACGGCGCGAAGGATGACACGCCGGAAACGCGCGCCGCTTTCGCGGATGCGATTTCAGGCCCCGACTTCAAGGAAGGCCACGCGGCCTTCATGGCCAAGCGCAAACCGGTCTTTCCGTCCTAGGTTTATGCAGCCAGAGGCGTCGGATCTGCCGCGGGGACGCCCCAGCCGGCGTCGAGCCATGCCAATTTATGCAACTCGAAATGAAGTGTCGCGACTTCGCCGAAATTGCGCCCGGTGTGCTGGAAGACGGCGCCGACGATGCGCGGCGCACGCGCGGCACGCACGCGAAGCGGCAACTGAATCCAGTCGGACGTGATCTTGCGGCCCTTTGACGTGGCATATGTCGAACGTGCGAGGTGGCCGCAGGGGTGATTCAAGACCGCCGTCATGTTCGCGAGCGCGGCGGCGCGGAAACGCGGCGACCGGCCGGGGAAGAAGTCGCCGCCCGTGAGATCGCGGGCCCAGGCTTGCTCGAGCTGTGTGCCTTGCAGCCGGACGACCGGCGCGCCGTCGAGAAGTTCGACGATGTACACGAAAGGCGCGAACCGCGACGACGGTGCGTCCAGCAAGGCTTCCGACGTTGGAATGCCCGCCCCGGCGCGCAAGGACGTCCAGTATTTCAGGAAGGCGAGGCACTCGGGCGACCAGTCGGCCACTTCGCGGTCGTCCGTGGGCTCCTGAACGGACGTCCTGGTCTTGAAGAAGGTGAACGGCGACTTAACAAAACTCATACTCAAACGTCCTGATTCCCTCGGTGACCTATACCGATTTGTATGACGGACGAATGGAACAGAAATGGGTTAGCGCGAGATTGACGAGGATCAAAAAGGCGGGCGCGGCGGCGTAAGGGAAACTCCTTACTTGCCCTCGATCATCATGGATCTGATCGCTTTGACGATCTGGTCGCGCATGAGCGGATCGTCCATGGCTTTGGTCAGCTTATGACGCAACAAGGCAACGCGGCGTTGTGCCGCCGTGTCGTCCGCAGCCGCCGGTGGCGGCGGCTTGCTCTTTCCCTTGCCCTTGTCCTTCTTGGTCATGATTGGTCCAGCCGGGGCAGTTCGGGATCGGCCATCGGCTCCTTGTAGGGACCGGTAAACGGCTTCACGCGAATCACGACCGCGCAAAAGAAGGCGTGACTCACCGCGAACCAGAAAATGACCGGCCAGGGCGGCCAGCCTTCGAAGAACAAGAGTATCAGCATCGACAGGACCATGAAAATGCCGGCGGTCATCAGGATGATGATCGCCTTGCGGTTCATGACGTTGCCGACGGGTTGACTCATGCGCCGAAGGTTAGCATGCCCGGCCACCTTTCTATAGGTCGACGGCGGGTCCCGCCTTATGGTGGGACGTCACAAACGAGGGCTCTTCATCATGTTGCTTGATCGCGCGCGCAGCCAGCTTCTGGTGGTCGATGTCCAGGACCGCCTGGTCCCCGCCATGCATGAAGGTGAACGTATGGTCGAGAATTGCGCGATCCTCATGCAGGCCGCACATCGCCTTGGCATCCCGGTGACGATCTCCGAACAGTATCGCAAAGGCCTCGGCGCAACGGTCGCGCGTCTGGACAATGTGAAAGGCGATGCGCCGGTCATGGAGAAGATGCATTTCTCCTGCTCCGCCGACGCCGGCATCAACACGCGCATCCGTGCGCTGGCCTCGGATGGGCGTACCCAACTCATCGTGTGCGGCATCGAATCGCATGTCTGCGTGCTGCAAAGCGCGCTCGGCTTCGCGGACGGCGGACTGAATGTCTTTGTCGCCGCCGACGCGGTGACCTCGCGCAAGGCCGAAAGCGTCGGCATCGCGAAGGAACGTTATGCGGCGGAGAAGGTGGGGCTCGTCACGACCGAGATGGCCGTGTTTGAATGGCTGCATGTCGCGGGCACGCCGGAGTTCAAGGACCTCAGTAAATTGATCAAATAAGCCGGTTTGGGGCGGGCCGGAGAGGCCCGGCCGCACGGGGAATTTCGCTCACGGCTCGTGGACGGTCGGTTCAAACCCCGCGGCGCGGATGCGTGCGATGATCTGCGCCGCATGATCCCGGTCGCGCGTTTCGATGGTGATATCGAGCCGCGCCGCGCTTGCCGCAAGGTCCAGTCCCAGCCGCCGGTGCGAAACCTCGATGACGTTCGCGCCCTCGCTTGCGCAAATTGCGGTGATGAATTCCAGGGACCCCGGCCGGTCGGGAAGCGCGATGGAGAGCGTCAGGACCTGGCCGACGCGCACCAGATCGCGCATGAGGATCGACGACAGCAGGCGCGGATCGATGTTTCCGCCCGACAGCACCAGAACGACCTTCTTGTCCTTGAAGCGCGCCGGGTCCTGCAGCAGAGCCGCCAGCGACGCCGCGCCGGCGCCTTCCGCGACGGTCTTGGCGGCGCCGGCGTACATCGCTATGCCGCGTTCCAAATTGGTTTCACTGACAAGCAGGACGTCGTTCACCCGCGATTTCACGATTGCCGCCGTCAGCGCGCCGGCATCGGCGACCGCGATGCCTTCGGCGACGGTGGCGCCGCCGCTCGGGGCGTGTTCGTTTGAAACCGCGTTTTTCATCGATGGGTAAAGCGCCGATTCGGCGCCAACGATTTCGATATCGGGCTTCACGCTCTTCGCGGCCGTCGCGACGCCCGCGATCAATCCGCCGCCGCCGACCGGCACGACGATGATCTCGGCGTCGGGGACGGCGTCCATGATCTCAAGGCCGATCACGCCCTGGCCCGCGATCACGTCTTCATCGTCGTACGGGTGGATGAAGGTCAGGCCGCGCTCCGCGCCGATGCGCCGTGCGGCGGCGGCGGCCTCGGCGAGCGTATCGCCGTCCAGGACGACCGTGCCGCCGTAGTCGCGGGTCTTGCGCATCTTATTGAAGGGCGTGCCCTTCGGCATGACGATGGTCGCGGGGATGCTTAAGCGTCCGGCATGGAAAGCGACGCCTTGCGCGTGATTGCCCGCCGACATGGCGATGACGCCG